>JAGWVN010000005.1 GCA_018970865.1 Betaproteobacteria bacterium | reverse complement strand
GGCCGACGCCCTGGTCTTCGGCGAGCGCCGGCTCAGCTGGGCGCAGCTCGCCGACCGGGTGCACCGTCTTGCCGGTGCGCTGCGCGCCTCGGGCCTGCAGCCCGGCGAGCGCATTGCCGTGCTCGATCTCAACCACCCCTCGTGCCTGGAGCTCACGCTGGCCTGCGCCCAGATCGGCACGGCCAATGCGGTGGTGAACTTCCGGCTGGCCCCGCCCGAGATCGTCTATGTGATCAACGATGCCAAGGCGCGGCTGCTGTTCGTGGGCCCCGAGTTCGCCGGCGCGGCCGCCGCGGTGCGCGCGCAGTTGCCGTCGGTGGAGCGTGTCATCCGCGTGGGGGGCCCCGAGGACGAGTACGAGGCCTGGCTGGCCGCGCAGGCGCCCGACACCCGGGTGCACCCGGCCGCGCGCACCGACTCCTTCGTGCAGCTCTACACCTCGGGCACCACCGGTTTTCCGAAGGGCGCGATGCTCACCCACGGCGGCATGCTCGCGCATGCGCGCAATGTGGCCGCCATGCAGGCCATGGATGGCGCCTCGCGGGTGCAGGTGGCCATGCCGCTCTTCCATGTGGGCGGCACCAGCTATGCGCTGGTGGCCTGGGCGGGCGGCGCGCCCATCCACCTGATGCGCACGCCCGATCCGGCCGGCGCGCTGGCGATGCTCGAGCGCGAGCGCATCACCCACACCTTCTATGTGCCGGCGCTGATGGCCGCCATGGCGCAGGTGCCGGGCGCCGCCGACCGCGACTACTCGGCCCTGCTGGCGCTGGCCTACGGTGCCTCGCCGATGCCGCTGCCGGTGATGCGGGCCTGCCTGAAGATCTTCCCCGGCGTGATGCAGCAGGTCTACGGCATGACCGAGCAGAGCGGCGTGGTCACCGTGCTGGGCGCGGAAGACCACGAGAACCCGTCGGTGGCCCACCGGCTGGTGTCGGCCGGCAAGGCGATCACGGGTGTAGAGATCACCGTGCGCGATCCGGCCACCGGCGAGCCCGTGCCGGTCGGTCAACCCGGCGAGATCTGGGTGCGCAGCGAACAGGTGATGGGCGGCTACTGGGGCAAGCCCGAGGCCACCGAGGCCGCGATCACGCCGGACGGCTGGTACCGCTCGGGTGACGGCGGGCATATCGATGCCGACGGCTATGTCTATGTGACCGATCGCATCAAGGACATGATCATCAGCGGCGGCGAGAACATCTACCCGGCCGAGATCGAGCGCGTGCTCGCCGAGCACCCGGCCATCGCCGATGTGGCGGTGATCGGCGTGCCCGACGAGCGCTGGGGCGAGGTGCCCAGGGCGGTGGTGGTGCTCAAGCCGGGCGCAATGCTCGATCCGCATGACCTGGTGGGCTGGGCGCGGGAGCGGCTTGCAGCCTACAAGGTGCCCAAGGCCGCTGACATCGTCAGCGAGCTGCCGCGCAACCCCACCGGCAAGATCCTCAAGCGCGAGCTGCGCAAGCCGTACTGGGAAGGGCGCGAGCGGCAGGTGGTGTGATCCGGACCGGAAACGGCCCCCGCGAGGTGGCGCGCGCGGCCAGACCGGTCTATGAGTGACCGGATCGAGGAGGGCGCGTGATGAATGATTCCTGGCGGGCGATGCGGCCGGTGGCGGCAATCCTGGTCTGTGCCTCGCTGATGCTCACGCTCAGCCTGGGGCTGCGCCAGAGTCTCGGGCTGTTCATGCAGCCCATGACCCGCGACATCGCGATCTCGGTGTCGGAGTTCACCTTCGCCATCGCCATCCAGAACCTGGCCTGGGGGCTGGCCCAGCCCTTCACCGGGGCGCTGGTGGTGCGGGCGGGCTTTCGCACGGTGATGGTGGCCGGCGGCGTGCTCTATGCGCTCGGGCTGGCCTGCCTGGCCATGGCGCAGGGCGTGCTCACGGTCACGCTCGGAGCGGGTGTGCTGATCGGCCTGGCGCTGGCCTGCAATGCCTCGTCGATCGCCAATTCGGTGGCCTCGCGGGCGGTGCCGGCGGCGGTGCGCAGCACCGTGCTCGGGCTGGTGTCGGCCGCGGGATCGCTGGGCGCGATGCTTGCCGCCCCCATCGGCCAGTGGCTGCAGACCAGCCTGGGCTGGCGGGCCGGGGTGCTCGGCTTTCTTGCACTGGCGCTGGTGCTGATTCCTGCGGGCTGGATTGCCGGGCGCGTTGACCGCCTCAAGCTGCCGCCGGCTTCCGGGGGCGAGGCCGATGGCGAATCCAATGCGCGGCGCGTGGCGATGGCCGCGCTGCGCCACCCGCCCTTCGTGGTGATGACCCTGGCCTTCTTCGTGTGCGGCATGCAGCTGGTGTTCCTCACCACGCACCTGCCCTCGTATCTCGCGCTGTGCGGCATGGACCCCATGCTCAGCGCGCAGGCCCTGGGCATGATCGGCGGCTTCAACATCCTGGGCAGCCTGTTCTTCGGCTGGGCGGGCGGGCGTTGGTCCAAGACCGCGCTGCTCGGCGTGCTCTACATCACCCGCTCCCTGGTGCTGGCCTGGTTCTTCGCGGCGCCGCCCACGCCGGGCAACACGCTGCTCTTTGCCGGCCTGATGGGTTTCCTGTGGATGGGGGTGTCGCCGCTCTTCGCAGGCGCGGTGGCCGAGATGTTCGGCCTGCGCTGGCAGGCCATGATCCAGGGCATTGCGTTCTTCAGCCACCAGATGGGCAGCTTCCTGGGCGCCTTCGGCGGCGGCATGGTCTTCGATGCCTTCGGCTCGTATGACCTCGCCTGGCGCTTCGGGGTGGGGCTGGGCCTGACGGCCGGCATCGTGCAGATCGGCTTCGCGCTGATGCGCCCACCGCCGCCGGCGATGGCGCACTGAGCCCGGTGCCGCAGCGAAGCTCGGCGCGCGCCGGGTTGGCGCTTCAGCTCGGCGGCGCGGTCTTGTGCAGGCCCAGCGCGTCGAACATCCGGCCGAGCAGGCCGGTGATCACCGGGGTCTGCTTGGCCGGATCGATGCGTCCGGTGGGCAGTGCGCCATCGACCCACAGCGTGGCCAGGCCGTGGACCAGCGACCAGGCGGTGAGCACCAGCGCGCTGGAGTCGCCGGCGGGTGCGCGGCCGGCGCGCTGGCAGTCCTCGACCACCTCTCGGAGCAGCTGATAGGCCCGCTGGCTGGCGGCGCTCAGCGTGGGGTTGCGCCCGGCAGGGCTGTTGTCGCGGAACATGACGCGAAAGTGGCCGGGGTGGGTGTGCGCGTAGAGCACATAGGCCTGACCGATGGCATCGAGCCGGGCGATGGGGTCGGCCGGGGCGGCATCGCGGTGGCTGAGCATGGCCTGCGCCAGCTGCTCGAAGCCCTCCAGGGCGATGGCCGCGAGGAGATCGGCGCGGTCAGCGAAGTGGTGATAGGGCGCGCCGGAGGACACGCCGGCGCGCGTGGCCAGCGCCCTCAGGCTGAGCGCATCGAGCCCCTGGCGGGTGATGACATCGACACTGACGGCGATCAGGGTCTGCCTGAGATCGCCATGGTGATAGCCGGCCTTCTTCTTCACTCGCATCGGGGGCCGAGTGTCCAACAACTCGACCGGCGACGCAATGCGGCGCGGGCGCACCCGATCAGCGAGGGCGCATCATGCCCGCACCCATCTTTGCGACCATCGCCCTGGGCGATACGCGCGGCGCCTGGGCGAGCGCCCAGTTGCGCAGACCCACCACGCGGCTGGGCGCGCTGCCGGCCAGGGCCGCGATGGCCCCCCGCGCGACCGTGGCCACATCGAGCGTGCGCGAGAACACCGCCGTCTTGCGCACGCCGGGGTCGCCGAGCTTGTCGATGAAGCCGGTGTCGACCGCGCCCGGACACAGGGCCGCGACATGCACGCCGCGGCCGCGGTACTCGGCCCACAGCGCCTCGCTGAAGCTGAGCACGAAGGCCTTGGTGGCGGCATACACCGCCAGATACGGGCCGGGCTGGAAGGCCGCGGTGGAGGCGATGTTCAGCACCCGGCCCCGCCCGCGGGCGAGCATGCCGGGGATGAAGGCATGGCACAGGTCGACCACGGCCGCGATGTTCACGGCGATCTGGGCCTGTTCGATCTCGGGCTCGAGGGCCTCGAAGGCGCCGTAGGTGCCGAAGCCGGCGTTGTTCACCAGGATGTCCACGGTGAGGCCCCGGGCCTGGACCGCCTGCAGCAATCGCGCGCCGCAGCCGGTTTCGGCGAGGTCGGCGGCGATCACCACGGGGCGCTGCCCATGGCGGGCGGCGAGGGTGTCGGCAAGCTGATTCAGCGCGTTTTCCGAGCGCGCCACCAGGATGAGTTGCGTGCCCCGGGCGGCGAGTTCGGCGGCGATGGCGGCACCGATGCCCGAGGAGGCGCCGGTGATGAGTGCGGTCTGTCCGTTCATGGCGGCCTCGGTTCAGTAGCCGAGCTGGATGGCTTGCGTGGTCACGGCGCCGGCCTTGACCACGAACGAGGCTTCGCGAAAGCCGGGCGCCGAGAAGCGCGGACGGACATTGTTCGAGGCGCCGTAGCCTTCCTGGGGGATGCCCATGAGGTTGCGGTCCATCTTGCCGTTGAGGTTCTCGTCGTGCCAGACGATGGCGGCGTAGGTGCCCGGCGCGAGCTGCTCGAACTCGCACACCGCGCGGCCGGCCTCGATGCGGCCGTGCTTCTCGCGCAGCGCCTTGCCGTGATCCGCGGGGTAGCCCTCGGGGGCGTTGAAGATCATGCAGCCGACATCGCCGCTGGCGTTGCGCGCGCCGCTGACCTCCAGGCGCACGGTGGCGTCGTCGGGTGCGGCGGTGGCGAGCATGGGTGCCGAGCCGCACAGCAGGGCGGTGGCGAACAGGGTGGCGAAGCGGGTACGGGCAAGGGTCATGACACTCTCCATCGGGGTTAAAGTAAGCACAGCTTAGATTGCTGCGCGCCCGATGTCCAGAAAAATCTGAGCGCTGCTCAAATTATTTTTCCGGCGCGTGTCTGACCGTCGGCCCGGCGGTTGCCCCGCTGATGAATCGACCCCGGGCTCGGTCAGGGATCGGCCGGTGGCCGCTCAGCGCGCGGCAAAGCGCATCGGCATGCGGCGCGGACCCTGGAAGCCGAGCGGGATGCTCCAGGTGGTCTCGCCGTCGAGCGCCAGGCGGGTCAGGCGTCGCCTGAGGCAGCCGAGCGCCTCCTGCAGCTCGGCGCGCGCGAGGTGCAGCCCCAGGCAGGTGTGGCGCCCGCCGCCGAAGGTCATGTGCAGGCGCTGCGGGCGGCGGGTGATGTCGAACCGGTGCGGATCGGGAAAGAGCGTGGGGTCGCGATTGACGGCGGCCAGCGCCACCACCACCTGCGTGTCGCGCGGCACGGCGAGCCCGTTCACCTCCACATCGTCATTGGCGATGCGCTCGAGCGTGGGCCCCACCGGCGCGAAGCGCAGGATCTCCTCGACCGCGCCGGGCAGCAGCGCCGGATCGGCGGCCAGACGCTCCCACTGCTCGGGATGCTGCGCGAACAGGTACAGGCCCGAGCCGAGCGACGAGAAGGTGGTTTCGAGGCCGGGCACGATCAGCGAGGCCGCGGTGTGGATCACCTCCTCGCGGCTGAGCCGATCGCCCTCGGACTCGGCGCGCAGCAGCCCGCTGATGACATCGTCGCCGTCGATCTGCGTGCGGCCGGCCACCAGCCGGCTCATGTAGTCGTCCATCGCCTCATGGGCGGCGAGCGCGGCCGGCACGGCGGCCGGGCCGCCGTACATCCATCGGGTCCAGTCGAGCGCGGTCTGCGAGAAGAACGGGATGTCGGCCGGCGGCACGCCGAGCACGCCGCAGATCACCGGCAGGGGATAGCGCTCGAGGAGCTCGCCCACCGCCTCCATGCGGCCGGCCGGCAGCACCGCATCGATCAGGTCATCCATCAGGGCGCGCATGCGGGGCCGGTGGCGATCGACGACCTGCGGCGAGAGCGCGACCATGGCCAGGCGCCGCAGGCGCTGGTGATCGACCCCTTCCATGCTCAGGAAGGCCTGGCGGCGGCGCTCCACGAAGCGGCGGTCGATCGCGGGGTTGCGCTCCACCTGCGCGAAGTTCCACTGCGTGAAGCGCGGATCGCGCAGCACCGCCATGCAGTCTTCATGGCGCAGCAGCACCATCGCCTTGCCGATGTGCATCACGCGCTCACCGGCATCAGGCAGGGCAAGCCGCTCCCAGAAGGGCCCCGGGCCCTTGCGGATGTAGGAGCTGCGGCCGCTGCCGGCGGCGGTGGGGGTTTCCGTATTCATGCGCGGCCTCCGGTGGGTTCGGTGGGTGTGCATGCCAGCATAGCGCCCCATGCCCCAGCGTCCCGACACCCGCGCGTCCGATGGCTGCCCCTGCGACAGCGGGCTCGGCTATGCCGCCTGCTGCGGTCGCTGGCATGGCGGCGCGACGCATCTGCAGGCTCCGGATCCGGTGGCGCTGATGCGATCGCGCTACAGCGCCTTCGTGCTGGGTCTGGAGGACTACCTGCTGGCCACCTGGCACCCCGACACCCGGCCCTTGCCGCCGCTGGGCCTGGAGCCCGGCCTGCGCTGGCTGGGCCTGACGGTGCGTCGCCACGGCCTCATCGATGCCGATCACGGCTGGGTGGAGTTCGTGGCGCGCAGCAAGCTCGCCGGCCGCGCCCGGCGGCTGCACGAGACCAGCCGCTTCGTGCGCGAGGGTGGGCGCTGGTTCTATCGGGACGGCGACCTGGGCCGGGACTGAGCAGGACCGCTCAGAAGCGCAGCGGCGGTGAGGCCGCGCCCGGGTCGAGCCAGCGCTGCGTGGGCCGCGACCAGACCACGAGGACGCGCTGGAGCTGCGCGGGCAGGCGGACGCTGAGTTCGCGCAGATCGTGGCGCGCCCTTGCCTCGGCGCGGATCTCGGTGGGCGGATGATGACGGTGGTCTCCCGGCGCCACCACCGCCGCCATCACCCGCTGCTGCATGAGCGCCTGCGCCTGCGTCGCGTCGGGCCATTGCCAGCGGATGATCGGCAGCTCGCTCCCGTCGGGCAGTACCAGTCGGGTGTCGGCCTGCAGCCTGGCGTGGGCACGCTGCAGCTGCGCCTGCAGATCGGCGGCCGGCATCGCGGCGCAGGCCAGCGCGAACTGCGCGAACGCTTGCTGCGGGGCCAGGGTGCGATGCAGCGTCTCGGGGTAGTCGATCAGCAGGGTGAGCGCGAGGTGGTGACCGTTGCGCAGCACCAGCGTCAGGCGGTTTTCGGGGAGCTCGTGGCCACGCGCCGGGCCGGCGCAAAGCGCCTGCCCGGCTAGACCGAACAATGCGACGAGGCAGCCGCGACGGGTCGGTGTCACGGGCCGGGTCGGCACGCTCAGCGGCAGTAGGTCTGGGCCGGCTGCGAGGTCTGGCCGGCGCCGGTGGTGAACTGGAAGCTCCAGCACGCGGTCTTGCCGCTGTTCGCGGTCTGCGCGAGCAGGGTGGCCAGCGCGTCGCCGGTGATCGCCTTGAAACGGACGCGGTAGGTGCCGGCGGTGTTGGCGAAGCTGTCGCTGCCGGTGCCGGTGGTGGTGAACGACTGGGCCGAGGTGAACTGCAGCACCTGGTAGCCGTCGGCGCTGTCGGTGGTGAGGGTCATGGCCGAGACCGGAAAGGGCGTGACCGGCGGCTGGCGCAGCGGCTGGTACTTGGCGCCCTGGCCGGCGAGGTCCGGGCTGGGCGTGCCGCGAAAGCACGACAGCACATACGGCGATGCGTCGGTGACATGGTAGCTGTAGCCGGCGGGCCCGTTGACCACCGGACTGGTGTTGCCGCCGCACACCCCGTCACGCGTGGCGGTGGTGCCGTCGGCGTTGTTGTAGCCGTAGATCGCAAAGCCATCGAGCGCCCAGCCCAGCGGGTGGGTGTCCCAGTAGCTCGCCGGTCTGCCGGCCATCAGACAGACCGGGGCGGCGTGGTAGTGGTAGTCGTCGGCGCGGCCGGCGTGGCCGTTGCACGCGTCGAGCTCGCCCAGCACCTTGGTGTCGCCGTTCTGGCAGCCGCCCTGCTTGCAGGGATTGAAGATCGGCACGCCGTTGATCGCCACGCCGATCGGCCCGTCGATCGCGCTGGTCGTGGTCGCCGCGATCGCCGGCGCCAGCGGGATCTTCCAGCCGCGCGAGCCGAGGAAGTTCTGCGCCACGGGCACCTGCAGGTTGGTGGCGGTGATGCCGTTCATCATCGCGTGCGTGGGCAGCCCGTTGCTGCCGAGATAGGCGTAGGTGCCGTCGCAGGCCACCGTGGCGGCGCCGGTGGTCGAGCCGGCGAGGGAGTTTCGCACCAGGCTGCAGGCGGTGCTGTTGCCTGCCGAAAACGTGGTGCGGGCGTAGTCGAGGTTGAGGCTCGCCGATCCCAGGGTGATGCCCGAGAGCGCCGCGAGCAGGGTGGCGCCGTCGATGCTGCCGGCGCCCAGCGAGGGCGCCCGTGACAGTGCGTAGACGGTGAAGGTGTAGCGCTTGCTGCCGGTGCCCAGCGAGCACGGCGGCTGATAGCCCGCGAACGGGCCGTCGCTGCCCACGCCGGCGATCCCGGTGGCCACGCTGTTGGTGGGCAGGCTGGTGGTGGCGCCGGCCAGGCTGTGCACCACCCAGTTGTACTTCGTGGTGCCGTCGCCCGGCAGGGTGCTCATCAGCACCGCGAAGGCGGCGGTGCCGGCGGGCGCGCCGCTCCAGCTCAGTGGCGGCGAGGAGCCGGTGCCGTCGCAGGTGTGATCGGCGGGCAGTACGCCGCCATCGCTGCCCGCGGTGCTGGTGAGCGCGAAGCCGCTGCTGCTGGCGCCTCCCCCGCTGCCGCTGGAGCCACCGCCGCTGGCAAGACCGCCGCTGCTGCTGGTGGTGCCCGCGCCGCCGCCGCCGCCGCAGCCGCCGAGCGCGAGCACCGTCAGTGCGCAAACCAGGAACAGGGCGGGTGCTGCATGCGGGCGCAGGGTCATGGCGGGCGGGGCCCCAGGGCAGGCGGCGCGGGATCGGGCGGGAAAGCGAGAAGCTTAGCGCCGAACTGTCCGCCGGTGCCGGGGCGGCGCTGCGCTGGCACCAGAAAGCGTTATGTATGATCGAATATATCGGTCGGCTGCCCGGCGTCGGTCCACCCGGATCCGTCGCCGCCAGCCGGTTCCCTTTTCCAGCGCCCCGTCTCGCTGCATGCCAGTTGCCTGTCTCGCGCTCTGCCCGGGTGCGATCGCGTCCCTGTCTCGCGTTCGCCGGCGCGTGCGCGTCCTCGTTTCCGGGCTCGCGGTCGCCTTCGGTCTGGCGGCCCCGGCGCTCCACGCCGCCGAGCTGATGGTGTCGGTCGCCGCCAGCCTGTCCGGTGCGGTGCGCGAGGTGGCCGAGGCCCACGAGGCCGCCAACCCCGGCCAGAAGGTGCTGCTCAACACCGCTGCCTCGGGCACGCTGCTGCAGCAGATCGTGCGTGGTGCGCCGGTCGATGTGTTCGTGAGCGCCGACACGCAGACCATGGAGCAGGCGCGCGCGCGCGGACTGGTGTCGGCCCCGGGCGTGCGGCCGCTCGCCGGCAACAGTCTGGTGGTGATCGTGCCGGCGGCAGCCGGGTTCGCGCCGCGCAGCCTCGCCGATCTCGCGCTGCCGGCGGTGACCCGGGTGGCGATCGGCCTGCCGGGCAGCGTGCCGGCCGGGCGCTACGCCCGCGCCGCGCTCGAGGCGGCCGGTCTGTGGGCCGCGGTCGAGCCGCGCATGGTGGGGGCGGTGAGCGTGCGGCAGGCGCTCGACCATGTCGCCCGCGGCGAGGTCGATGCCGGCTTCGTCTACGCCACCGATGCCGCGCTGCTGCCCGAGCGGGTGCGGGTGGCCTTCACGGTGACCACGCCGCAGCCGGTCCGTCATGTGGTGGCCGTAATGGCCGGCTCGCGTCAGCCTGACGCCGCTGAACGCTTCGTCGCCCGCCTGCTGTCGCCCGCCGGCCAGGCGGTGTTCGCCCGTCACGGCTTCGGTCGGCCCTGAGACCGGTCAGCCATGGATGCCGCCTGGATCGCCCTGCTGCTGTCGCTGAAGGTGGCCGGCTGCGCGACGCTGATCACGCTGGTGCTGGGCGTGGCGCTCGGCCAGGCGATGGCGCGCTGGCGGTTTCCGGGGCGCGAGCTGGTCGATGCGCTCTTCACCCTGCCGATGGTCATGCCGCCCACGGTGCTCGGCTATTACCTGCTGGTGCTGATCGGCAGCCAGGGGCCGATCGGTGCCTGGCTGCTCGAGCATTTCGGCGTGCGCCTGATCTTCACCTGGCAGGCGGCGGTGATCGCGGCGGCGGTGGTGTCCTTTCCGCTGGTGTTCAAGGCGGCCCGGGCAGCCTTCGAGCAGGTCGACCCGGCGCTGGAGCAGGCCGCGCGCACCCTGGGCGTAGCCGAGCTGGCGGTGTTCTTCCGGGTGTCGCTGCCGCTGGCCTGGCGCGGCATCCTGGCCGGTGTGCTGCTGGCCTTCGCGCGCGCCCTGGGCGAGTTCGGCGCCACGCTGATGGTGGCCGGCAGCATCGCCGGCCAGACCCGCACCCTGTCGCTGGCGGTGTACGAGGCGGCGCAGGCCGGGCAGGACGACACCGCCGCCTTCCTGGTGGCGGTGACTTCCGTGGTGGGGCTGGCGGTGCTGCTCGGCGCCGGCTGGCTGGCGCCCGGCCGCGTGCCGGCGCGGGGCTGAGGCGATGGGCGCCGACCCGGTCTGGTTCCTTCAGCTGCGGCGCAGCCTTCACCAGGGCGCGGCGCGATTCGACCTCGATCTGCAGGTGACGGCGGCCGGCCGCCGGCTGGCGCTGGTGGGCCCCTCGGGCGCCGGCAAGACCCAGGCCCTGAAGCTGATCGCCGGCATCGATCGGGCCGACGCGGCCCGCGTGCGCATCGACGGGCACTGGCTGGAGGACAGCGAACGCGGCCTGCGGCTCCCGCCGCAGGCGCGGCGACTCGGCGTGGTCTTCCAGGACTTCGCGCTCTTTCCGCACCTGAGCGTGCGCCAGAACATCGCCTTCGCGGGCCGGCGGGGCTGGCGCAACCCGGCGCGCGATGCCGGCGGGCCCGCGGTGGAACGATGGCTGAGCGCCTTCGGCCTGGCCCCGGTGGCCGAGCTCTACCCGCCGCAGCTCTCGGGCGGCCAGCGCCAGCGCACCGCGCTGGCCCGGGCGCTGGTGACCGAGCCGCGGGCCCTGCTGCTCGACGAGCCTTTCGCGGCGCTCGACCGGGGTTTGCGCGAAGCGCTGCGGGCCGAGCTGCGCGCGCTGCTGGCCGATCTCGCCCTGCCGATGCTGCTGATCACGCACGACGAGGAAGACCTGCGCGTGCTCGACGCCGAACCGGTGCGCATCGAGGCGGGCCGCGTGCGGCGCGAGTCGCCATGAGCCGGCGTGGCGCCTCGCCCCCGCTCGGCGTGCAGGGGCTGCTCTGGCTGACCGCGGGCGACGAGAACATCGGCGGCCATGGCCGCATGGCCCTGCTGCGCGCGGTCGCCGAGCGGGGCTCGATCACCCAGGCGGCCCGCGCCTTCGGCATGAGCTACAAGGCCGCCTGGGATGCGATCGACACCATGAACCGGGTGGCCGGCGAGCCGCTGGTGGCGCGCAGCACCGGGGGCCGCGGCGGCGGCTCCACCCGCCTCACGCCGCGCGGCGAGCGCCTGCTCGCGCGCTTTGCCGAGGTGGAGGCCATCCACCGCCGCTTCGTCGACCTGCTCGCCGAGCAGGCCGTCGACCTCGATCAGGAGTTTCCGGTGCTCAAGGCCGTCAACCTCAGGACCAGCGCCCGCAACCAGTTTGCGGGCGAGGTGAGCGCGCTGCGCCCCGGCGCAGTGAACGACGAGGTCGAGATCACGCTGCCCGGCGGCCTGCGGCTGGTGGCGATCATCACCAGCGACAGCACCCGCAGCCTGGGCCTGCGCCCGGGGCAGCCGGCGATGGCGCTGGTGCAGGCAGCCGGCGTGGTGCTGGCCACCGGACTCGACGGCGCGCGGGTGTCGGCCCGCAACCAGCTGCCCGGCGTGGTGCGCGCGATCAGCCCGGGCGCGGTGAATGCCGAGGTGCTGCTCGATCTCGATCAGGGGCCGACGCTGGTGGCCATGGTCAGCGAAGCGGGCGCCCGCTCGCTGGCCATCGCGCCAGGGGCGCGGGTCACCGCCCTGATCGAGGCGTCGGCGGTGGTCGTCGCGGTGGCGGCCTAGCGGGCGGGTCGAACCTGGCGCGGCCTTGATCGGAGTCTGTCCTGGCCGAGGCGCCGAGGGTAGACTTCGCAGGAGGCGGGCGCGGTGTCGGGCCCATGGGAGGCAGGGCGTGCGGTCACTCGGGAACTGGTTCCAGCGTTCACCCCAGACCGCGGCGGTCGTGGCGGTGGCGCTCGCCTTCCTGGCGATCGAGCCGCTGGCGGTGGGCCTGCCCGCCATCTTCGGCGATGGCCGCGCCGTGCTGCTCTATTGCGTCCCGGTGCTGCTGGCGGCGCGCCTGGGCGGCCAGCGCGCCGGCCTCGTGGCCACGCTGGTGGCTGCGCTGCTGGCCGGGGTGCTGCTGGCGCTGGCCTACTCGCAGCCGGGCGACCACGCCGGCCCCGCCCTCGCCATCTGGCTCACGCTGGTGCTGGTGGGGGTGCTGGCCAGCCTGCTGCAGGGCGCGACGCCGGCCGGCGCGGCGGTCGCGGTCCATGCCTCCGGCGCGGCGGCCGTCGCGGCGGCCCCTGCGGCCCCGGCCACCGCCATCGCCACCGCCGACGCCGACGCCGATGACGGCTTTCGCGAACTCTTCGACAACGCGCCGGTGGGCGCCTGGATCGTCAACCGCGATGGCCGCATCGAACGGGTCAACGCCCGGCTCGCGGCGCTGCTCGGCTACCGCCCCGAGGAACTGGTGGGCCGCCAGGCGCCCAGCCTGAGCGACCCCGAGGACCATCGCCGCTTCATGCAGTTCCATCGCGGCCACCTGCGCGCGCTGCTGCACGAGCCGCAGACCTCCACCGTGATCGAGAAGCGCTATCGCCACCGCGAGGGCCATCCGGTGTGGGCGCGGGTCAGCGTCACCGCGGTGGGCCGGCTCGAAGACGGTTCGCGCCGCTGGCTGTCGGTGATCGAGGACATCGGTCCGCGCAAGTCGGCCGAGGCCGAGCTGCAGCGCAGCGAAGAGCGCCTGCAGCGCCTGCTGGGCAACCTGCCCGAGCCGGTGCTCATCCTGCTCGATGATCGCCTCGCCTTCGTGAATCCGGCGGCCGAGCGCCTGTTCCAGCGCGCCCGCGCCGACCTCCTCGAGCAGCCGCTCGAGGCCCTCGTCCATGCCGATTCGCTGCCGGCGCTGCGCGCCCGGCTGGCGGCGATGCGCGCCGACGAGGCCGCGGCGCTGCCCCTGCTCGAGCTCCGGGCGCTCTCGGCCGACGGCTCGACCCGGGTGGTCCAGCTCACGCCGTCGGTGTTCGAGTCCGATGGCAGCCTGTTCCAGCTGGTGGTCCTGCGCGATGTCGACGACCTGCGGCGCACCGAGTCGGCGCTCGAGCAGTATCGCGGCGATCTGCAGCGGCTGCTGGCGGCGCGCTACAGCGCCGAAGAGCGCCACCGGCGGCGCATGGCCCGCGAACTGCATGACGGGATGCAGCAGCCGCTCGCGGCCATCACCATGGAGCTCATGATGCTGCGCCGGCGCCTGCCGGCGGAGCAACGCGCCCTGCACGAGCCCCTGTCGCGCGCGGCCGGCATGATCGACGATCTGTTCCGCGTGACCCGCCAGCTCATCGCCGGTCTGCGACCGCAGATCCTCGATGAACTCGGCATCGAGGACGCCCTGGAGGTGCTCGCGCGCGAGTTCGGCGAGCGCACCGGCCTGTCCTGCACAGTGGAGATCCGGGGTGACGCGATGGCCAGCGTCGGTCTGCCCATGGACGCCGCCATCGCCCTGTACCGCGGCGCCCAGGAGGCGCTGGAGAACGCCGAGCGCCATGCCAGCGCCCGTCGGGTCTGGCTCCAGCTGGATCTGGACGCGGCCGACGGCATCCGCCTCGAGGTGTCCGATGACGGTCGGGGGCTGTCGGCGGCCGACCTGCGCAAGCCGGGCGCGTTCGGCCTGATCGGCCTGCGCGAGCGGCTGCGCGAGTTCGGCGGCACCCTCGAGGTCGAGGCGCGGCCCGAGGGCGGCACGCGGCTGCTGGCCCGCGTGGCCCGCGTGCCCGCGGTCAGGCGCTGACTTCGCGCGCCGAGATGGTGTAGCGGAAGCTGTCGGGCGCCAGTTCGTCGAAACGGCCGGCGGCGTTCTCGCCGTTGGGGTACATCAGGAAGGGCAGCGGCCGACGGCCCGCGCTGCCGGGCAGCGTCACATCATGGCCGGTGTTCCAGGCCACCCAGTTGCCTTCCCAGTTGCCGAACAGACCCTTCATCACCGGCGCCACCAGCGGGTGCCGGGCGTCCTTGATCCAGTCGGCGGTTTCCTGGCGCATGACCTTGAGCACATCGGCCGGGTCCATGGCCACCCAGCCGTGGGCCTTCAGGAAGACCTCGGCGCGACAGTGCTGAGCGCCCTTGAGGTTGGCCGAGTTGGCGCCGAGCTCGCGATAGCCGAAGGCCGAGGGCGCGAGCCGCAGGCCGTAGACATCGCGGGCCGGCACCCCCACCGAGCGGCACATGCCCACGAAGATGGCGTTCAGGTCGGCGCACTTGCCGCCGAGGTTGCCGGTCTCGAGCATGGTCTTGATGTCGCCGGTGCCGCAGCCGCGGGTCTTGGGTTCGCGGTGGGCGTTGGTCACCACCCACTGGTAGATGGCGCGCGCCTTGTCGACATCGCTGCTGGCCCCGCGGGTGGCCTCGAGCGCGGTCTTGCGCACCACGCCATCCACCGGCATGAGCTCGGCCGGGGCCAGCGCCGCGCGCAGCACCGCCGGGTCTTCGCTCACCGGGGTGGGCTTGCTCCAGTCGATCAGGCGGTTGCGGGTCTGCAGGCGGCTGGTGAGCGTGAGGCGGGGCTTGTCGACGGTGTCGGCGAACTCGGCATGGAGCATGCGCACCCCGCGGCCGGCGTCGGCCACCAGCCGCACCTGCGCGGCGTTGCCGCTCCAGGCGTTGTCGAGGGGTTGCTGCCAGTCGGAGGTCACCGAGGGCACCGGCAGCCAGACGCGGGTGACGCCCCGGGTCTCGGGCACCTCGACCACGGTGGTGAGCTCGAAGGTTCGCCAGGGGCCGGCCTGGGGCTCGAAGCGGCGCTCCTGGGCGGTGGCCGACAGCGGGAGCAGCGGCAGGGCGGCAGCGGCGGCGCTGCCCTTGAGCAGCGACCGGCGGGCAGTGAGGCGGGTCATGCGGGTACCTTGACGGGTGGGTTGGGGCGCCGGCCCGCCGCCGCTCAGAGCAGCGGCGCGATCCAGGACCGGGCGATGGCGGAGGTCCAGTCTAGCTCACCCAGCACGGTGAAGACAGGCCGGCCCTGGCGTCCGACCACCACGGTGGTGGGGAACAGGCTCACCCGCCACGCCCGGGCCGCGTCGCCGTCGACATCGCGCAGGATGGGCAGATCGAGCGGGGTGTGGGTGAGGAAACGGCGGATGGCCGCATCGGTCTCGCGGAAGTTGACGGTGACCACCTGCAGCCGATCGGCGGCGTGGCGCTGCGCGAGCAGGGCGAGCGAGGGCATCTCGGCGCGACAGGGCTCGCACCAGCTCGCCCAGAAGTTGAGCACCACGACCTGACCGCGGGCATCGGCGAGCTTCCAGGCCGGTGCCTCCCAGGCAGGCAGCGCGAGCGGCGGCGTGGGCAGGCCCGCCGGCCAGGGCCGGCGTTGCGCGCCCGGCGGGTTGGCGGCGGCACCCGGGCCGACGCCGGCGCCGACCAGGGCCAGCCCGGCGCCGAGGGCGCGCAGGCTGAGGCGGCGAGGCAGGCTCGGGCTCATGGCGACGCGCGGGGGTTCATGTCGGGGCGGATGATACCGGCGGCCCCGCGCGGCTTTGCGGACGCCCCTGACCGCGGCCTGCCCGGCGAGCGCGCGATAATGCGCGGGTCGGGAAGCCCGGTCCCCGGCCGATTCCGCCTTCCCTGATGTTCCCTGCCACCGTCACTGCCGCGGCCCTGCGCCGTTTCCTGCTCGCGCTGCTCATCGGCCTGTCGGCGGGCGCGCTGTGCGCCTGGCTGCACACGCCCCTGCCCTGGCTGATCGGGCCGCTGTTCGCGTGCGCGATCGCCTCCGCGCACGGCCTGCCGGTGGGCAGCCTGCTGCCGGCCCGCAATGCCGGTCACTGGGTGATCGGCACGGCACTGGGCCTGTTCTTCACCGCCGATGTGGTCGGGCGTCTGGTGAGCCACCTCGGCCTGGTGATGGCCGGACAGGTCTGGGCGCTGATGGTGGGTCTCACCCTGGCCTGGGCGCTGCGCCGCTTCGCGCGGCTCGATCCGGCCACCGCCTTCTTCGCCGGGGCGATCGGTGGCGCCTCCGAGATGGCGATCCAGGGCGAGCGCAACGGTGCCCGCGTGGACCTGATCGCGGCGGCGCACAGCCTGCGCATCCTGCTGGTGGTCAGCGTCACGCCCTTCGTGTTCCAGTGGCTGGGGGTGCGCGGATCGGACCCCTCCCAGCGGGTGACGATGGCGGTGCAGTGGTGGCCGGGCTTCGCGCTGCTGCTGGTTCTCACCGTGGCCGGCGGGCTGGCCCTGCGGGCGATGCGCGCGCCCAGCCCCTGGCTGATCGGCCCGCTGCTGGTGGCGGTGGGCCTGAGCGCGAGCGGCGTCGCGCTCACCGCCATGCCGGCCTGGATCGTGAGCCTCGGGCAGGTGGTGATCGGCATCTCGCTGGGCACGCGCTTCGCGCCGGGCTTCTTCGAGCGCGCCCCGCGCATGCTGGCGGTGGTGGGGGTCACCACGGTGATCGCGATCGCCGCCTCGGCCGGCGTCGCCTGGCTGATGTCGCGCGCCTCGGGCATTCCCTGGGCCACGCTCACCCTGGCCACCTCCCCCGGCGGCATCGCCGAGATGGCGCTCACCGCCAAGCTGCTCGAGCTCGGGGTGCCCATGGTGACCCTGTTTCACCTGACCCGGGTGCTGGTGCTGGTACTGTTCGGCGGTCTGTTCTACCGCGGCCTGGCCGGCCGTCTGGGCTGGCCGCTGGGTCGGCCTGACGCGGCCGGCGGCCCGTCGACCGACAGCCCTCGGGGCAGCGGCGCCGAGGGCGGCCGGCGCTGAGGCTCATCGCCCCAAGGAGTGCCCCATGCCCCCGAGCACCGATCACGCCACGGCTCTCGAGCTGCCCCGCCTGCGCGCCAGCGACGGCTTTCGCGCGCCCGCCACCGAGGTGGCCGACCTGCCCGGCCCGCGCACCGTGCCGCTGCTGGGCAATGCGCACCAGCTGCGGGCCGGCGCGGCCCATGCCTGCCTGGAGCAGTGGGCGGCCGAGTACGGCCCGATGTACCGCTTCAGCGCCGGCGCCATGCCGATCGTGGTGCTCAGCGATCCGGTGCTCATCGGCGAAATCCTCCGGCACCGGCCGGCGATGTTCACCCGCGGCGTGCGCCTGGCCACCGCGATCGACGAGGTCGGGCTCGCCGGCCTGTTCACCGCCGAAGGCGAGCGCTGGCGCCGGCAGCGCAAGCTGGTGATGCGCGCGCTCACGCCCGACGCGGTGCGCCATTTCTTCCCGATCATCCACACCGTCACCGCCCGCCTGCTGGCGCGCTGGCGCGAGGCCGCCCGCACCGGCGCGGCGGTGGAGGTGGGCCGCGACCTGAAGTGCTACTCCATCGATGTCACCACCTGGCTGTCGATGGGTGTGGATGTCGACACCCTGAACCACGCCGACGACCCGCTGCAGCAGGATGTGGAGTTCCTGTTCGAGACGCTGGGCCGGCGCTTCCTGAAGCCCTTTCCGTACTGGCGCTATGTGCGTCTGCCGGCCGACCGCCGGGCCGACGCCGCGGTGGCCCGGCTCAACCGCACGGTCGACGACCTGATCGCCCAGGCCCGCGCCCGCATGGCCGCCGATCCGGCGCTGGCGGTGCGGCCCGGCAACATCCTCGAGGCGCTGCTGGTGGCCCGCGACGAGCCCGGCTCCGAGTTCACCGACGAGGATGTGCGCGGCAATGTCGCCACCATGCTCTTCGCCGGCGAGGACACCACCGCCAACGCCATGGCCTGGCTGCTGATGCTGCTGGCCGACACGCCCGGCCCGGCCGCGCGGGTGGGCGAGGAGATCGACGCGGTGCTGGCGGGGGAGTCGCTGGTGCCGGAGTTCGGGCTGCTCGCGCGCCTGCCCTGGCTGGAGGCGGCCGCGGTCGAGTCGATGCGGCTGCGGCCGATCGCGCCGCAGAACGGCGCCACCGCCCGGGTGCCGGTCGACCTTGGCGGCTTGCGGATCCCGGCCGGCCAGACCCTGATCATGCTCAGCCGCCCCACCGCCCTGGATGGCGCCCGCTTCGAGGACCCGCTCAGCTTCCGGCCCGAGCGCTGGCTGGGCGACCAGTCCGAAGGCGCCGACGATCCGCGCCGCGCGATCTTCCCCTTCGGCGGCGGGCCGCGCTACTGCCCGGGCCGCTATCTGGCGATGGTCGAGATCAAGATGGTGGTGGCGATGGCGCTGGGCAACTTCCGGCTGGCCATCGATCCGGCGGCGCGCATCGAGGAGCACTTCACCTTCACGATGGGCCCCTCGAGCCTGCCGCTGCGGTTCACCGCGCGCTGATCTCAGGGCTCAAGCCAGCCGCTCTGCCACCCGCCGGCCGACCAGCGCAGACCGGCCCGGCGGTGTCCGGCCGGGTCGAGCAGCAGCCAGTCGAGCTCGCCGGCCACCACCCTCAGCACCGCGAAATCGTCGGCCCCCCGGTACAGCCCCCGGCTGTGCGCGGGCAGCGTCTGCCAGGCCTGCGCGCTCAGCGCGTCCTGCGCATGCACCGTGGCTTCGCCGTGGACGCGCACCTGGGTGCGCGAGGCCGGGTCGTGGAAGACCAGACAGACCGACGGCCATGTCTGCAGCTGGCCGATCTTGCCGGCGCGGCGATGGCTGTGGATCAGCAGGACGCGGTCGGCCGGCTCGGCGTGGCGCAGCACCACCGTGCGGGCGTCGGGCGCGCCCGGCGATCGCAGGCTGGCCAGCACCGGCCAGTGGAAGCCGTGGGCGGGATCGCGGCTGCCCACGACCAGCGACCGCCAGATCCGCGCTGGCAGCCCGGCGAGGTCGACGGGCGAGCTGGGCTCCTGCTGTGAGCCTGCGCTCACACCGCTGCCGAGCCGCATCATGCGCCGCTCACGCCGCGCCCAGGTCTGCCGCGATGGCGCTCACACCGCCTCCAGCGGGACCGCCCGGGCGAGCAGCGCCTGCCACTGCTCGGCGCTGCTCGGCCAGCCCCGGTCGCCGGCCAGCGCCAGCTGGCGCAGCGCCGGCCCCACCTGCCAGGCCGGGGGTTGGCCGAAGCCGGCGGGCAGCTCGCGCCAGAGCCGGCGCAGCAGGTTCTCGGGCACGCCGAAACGCTGGGCCAGGGCCTCGATCACCGCGCGGTCCTGGCCGGCGTCGATGGCCCGCCGCAGCACCCCGGCCCAGTGCAGGGCGTGGGCGCCGGCGGTTCGGGTGGCCAGGCTGCGCAGGTCGAAGCCGCCCGCGGTCAACCCGCCCTCGGGCGCGGCATCGAGCGGCACCAGGCTGTGCGCGAGGAAGGCCGCCAGGCCGGGCAGGCGACCGAGCACATGCGCGCGCGCGGCGGCGTGCCGCGGGTCGAGCATCAGCCAGTTGTAGCAGCCCAGGTGCCGGCCGGCGCCGGTGTCGGCCAGCCGCGCCAGCACGCCGGGTTCGAGCGTGGCCTCGATCATGGCGGCCACCCGCTGCTCGACCGCCTGCTCGCGCAGGTCGGTGGCGCGCAGCACCCGGCCGTAGAAGGCGATGTCGATGATGCCGTCGCGCAGCGCGGCGCGCAGCCCGGCGAGGAAGTCGGGGCTGCGCGCTTCACGGTCGAACAGGCTGGCCGGCGCCTGCGGCTCCAGCCGGTGCTCGGTGTCGAGGTGGCGTCGCCAGTCGTCGCGGCGCTGCGCCAGCACCGTGAGCATCTCTTCGGCGAGGCTGGCGAACAGGGTGTCGAGAAGACGGTCGGCGTTCAGGCCGCCGCTGCCCAGATCGGCGCCGAGCGCGTCGACCAGCCGCTTCAGGGTGGCGTCGGAGAGCAGCGAGCGGAAGTCGTGCACCAGGCCGTCGCGGTCGACGCCGACGAAGCGGGCATTCAGCCCCCAGGCCCGCACCAGCTGGGCGAAGATCGGGTTGGCCATCAGCGACAGCCGCGACGCGGTGGGCGGCAGCAGCACCAGCAGCCGCCATTCCGACGAGGGATGGCGCCAGACCAGCGCCCGCGGACTGCGCAGATAGACCTCGGCCAGATGCGCGAGTTCGGGCCCGGTGCTGCCGGCGTCAAGCAGCTCGGCGTCCACCGGAAAGCTGTCGGCGCGCAGGGCTTCGAAGTCGGTCATGGGGCGGGCGCCGGGCAGGGGCGCCGCGGCGGCAGGGTCAGTCTGACCGCTTGGCCACGTAGAGCAGGCCGCCGCCGAACAGGATGAGCAGCGTGGCCATGAGGGTGCGGGCGACGGAGTCTCGCCAGATGGCTTCGGCGGCGAACAGCGAGCCGGCCGCGAGCAGGAAGCGGGCGGTGCCGGCGGTGCGCTGGGCGGGACTGAGCTCGGGCATGAAAAGACTCTACCTCAGAACAGCGACGATTGGCGCTTGCCGTGTCGCAAGCGATGGCTTTGTTCGATGGTGACCACACGATCGCCTGGCAGCACATCGATCTTGGCACCGGCGGCAAGCGTGCCCGGATGAACGACGGCGCAGTAGGCGCCGGTGAAGCCGCTCTGGACCATCATCTTCGAAGCCCAGCTGAAACCCATGCGGATGTCGAACTTGAAGCAGGGCGAGCGCGGTGACTCCACCCGCAGCACCACCTCGCCGATGCGCAGCCGGTCGCCGATCCAGAGCGTGGGCTCGAACAGGCCGCTGACCAGCAGGTTCTCGCCGAGGGCGCCGGGGGCGAGCGGCTCGGTGCGTCCGGCCTGCCCGCGCACCGTCTGCCAGAAGGCATAGTGCTCCGAGGGGTAGAGGTAGACCGCCTTCTCGGGCCCGCCGTGCACGGTGAGGTCGACCTGCTCGTCGCCGGCCACGCCCAGCGGGCCCACCGCCACCGGATCGGGCCGTTCCAGGGTGCTCAGCGCCTGCTTGCCGATCGCGCTCATCACCTGCCGGGGCCGCTCGCCGCCATCGCGGGTGAGCAGCGGCGCGGCGCGGCCTGCGCACACCGCGAGCAGACGGCTCATGGCGCCGGGGCCGCCAGCGCGGCCGGATCGACATTCGCGCCGCACACCAGCACCCCCACCCGTTCGCCGGGCGCGGGCCGGTAGGCGCCCGAGAGCAGCGCCGCCAGGGCGGTGGCGCCGCCCGGCTCGGCGGCCACGCGCGCGGCGGCCCACAGCGCGCGCTGCGCCTGCACGATGGCCGCGTCGGACACCAGCACCGAGGCGGCGAGATGGCGCTGCGCCAGCGGGAACATCAGCTCGCCGACCTGCCGGGCGCCGAGCGAGTCAGCCGCCACGCCCGACACCGTCACGCTCACCGGCGCGCCGGCGGCCAGCGCGCGGTGCAGCGTGGGGCAGCCCTCGGACTCGACCGCGACCACCCGCACCGATCCCTGGTACCAGGCGAGCATGCCGCCGATCAGGCCGCCGCCGCCCACCGCCACCAGCACGGTGTCGAGCGATGGGCACTGCTGCTGCCACTCGCGCGCCAGCGTGCCCTGGCCGGCGAGGGTGGCGGGATGGTCGTAGGCGTGGGACTCGAGCGCGCCGCTCGCCGCGCGGAAGTCGGTGCAGGCGGCGAGGGCGCCGGCATAGTCCTGACCGGCAAGCCGGACCTGAGCGCCCAGCGCGCGCAGTCGGGCCTGCTTGGCCGCGGGCGTGGTCTCGGGCACGAAGACATGGGCGGGCAGGCCGAGCTCGCCGGCGGCCAGCGCCACCGCGATGCCATGGTTGCCGCCCGAGGCCGCCGCCACCCCGGCGGCGGGCACGCGGGCCGAGAGCAGCCGGTTGAAGGCGCCGCGGGCCTTGAAGGTGCCGCTGACCTGCAGGCATTCCAGCTTGAGCGTGAGGTCGTGGCCTTCGAGGGCGAGATCGAGGCAGGGCGTGATCCGCACCCGGCCGGCGATGCGTTCGGCCGCGGCGGCGATCTCGTCACGCCAGACGATGCCCGCGCCCGGCCGCGCGCCGGCGTCAGCCATGGGTGATCAGCGTCAGCCCCGGCAGGTCGATGCCTTCCAGGCGGGTCTGCCAGTGCTGCCCCGGCGCCAGGGGCTGCGCGTCGGTCAGGGTGCCGGTGGTGACGATGGCGCCAGCCGGCAGGCGCCAGCCCTCGGCGAGGGCCTGAGCCACCAGGTGGGCGAGGGCCTGAACCGGCCCGTCGAGCACCGCGCTGCCCTGGCCGGTGGCCACCGGCGCGTCGTTGCAGGACAGGTGCAGCGTGAGCCCGGCGAGGGCGGCGTCGTCGGCCGGGCCGCAGGGCCGGCGCGGACCGATCAGCAGCGCGCCGTGCAGGCCCTGCGCGGCGATCGCCTGGGCGGCGCTGAAGCGCCAGCCGGCCCAGGGGCTGGTGACCACCTCGAAGCCGTGAGCCACCCAGCCGATGCAGCCGAGCACATGGTCGGGGTCGGCGCGCTCCGGGCTGGCGGCCAGGCCGAACACGATCTCGGGCTCGAGGCGCGGCTCGGCCCAGCGCGCGGGCCGCAACTCGGCCAGGCTGCCCTCGAGCTGCGTGACCGTGGTGTGCCAGAGCGGCCCGCGGATGGGATGGCTGACGCCGTAGAGCGGCCAGATGCTGCGGTTGGTGAAGCCGATCTTCCAGCCCAGCGGCCGCTCGCCACGGGCCTGCCGCAGGGCGCTGACCGCGTCCTGAAGGGCCTGGCCGGCGGCGGCGTTGGCGAGCGGGTAGGTGGCGGGGTCGAGCCGGGCGCCGGCGTCAGCCGCGCTCAGCAGGCCCTGCGCGAGGCTCATGGCTCGCCGCCGGCCACCGCCTGCACCGCGGCGGTCTCGATGCGGAAGAAGCGGCCCTGGCGATCGAGGTCGTGCATCAGGCCCTCGCGCCGGAAGGCCGCCACCGTGCGGCTGGCGGTTTCGGTGGTGATGCCCAGCACCGCGCCGACATCCTCCCGCGAGGGCAGCATGAGATGGTCATGGCCCTCGCCGGCCAGGCGCAGCAGCAGCCGCGCCAGGCGCTGCCGGGCGCTGCCCGAGGCGAGATCGGCGATGAAGTCGTCGGCGGTCCTGAGCGCCTCGTGCCACTTGCGTACCAGCTGCTGGTGCAGGCGCGGCGACTCGGTCTCCAGGCGCCGGATGACCGCCACCGGGATGCGGCAGGCCTGGATGTCGGTGATGGCCACCGCGGTGGAGTCATAGGGCGCGCCGGCGGTGGTCTCGAGGCCGGCGATGTCGCCGGGGCCGAGCAGGCGCACGATGCGCTGCGAGCCGTCGGCGTGGTAGCGCACCAGCTTGATCAGGCCCTTGCGCACGGTGAACACATACTCGCCCTGGGCGCCCTCGGCAAAGACCGTGGCCTGGGGCGCCAGCGCGAGATCGTGGATGGGCTGGTCGATCAGCTGGAAGTCGGCGCTGTTCAGGTTGGCGAACAGCGACTGCGCGCGGATGCCGCAGCTGGCGCAATCGGATTCGTTGACCGCGTGGAGCTTGACTTGCATGGTGAGCCTTTCGGCCGGCTCGGGATGGTCGCCGGATTATGGCCGATCGGCGCAGCCAGCGGGTTGGCGCCGCCCGGGCCCGGGACCGGCAGCCCGCCCGGGATACCCGATCAGGCGGCTTGCGCTCAGGCTCTGGCGTTCCGGACGGTGTAAAATTGCCGGTTTCGCTCTTGCCCGGACCCCACGGAGCCCCCATGAATCAGTCGAGAAGCGCTGCCGCCCTCCCGTCGCAACCCGTCGGTGACCGAGCCGGTGGGCTGCGGGCGGTTGACGCCCGAACCATGACCGGCGCCCCCGAGTGGGTGCAGCATGCCGGCCTGATCGAGTGGGTGGCCCGCATTGCCGCGCTCACCCAGCCCGAGCGCATCCATTGGGCCGACGGCTCGCAGGCCGAGTACGACAGCCTGTGCGCCGAGATGGTGGCCGCCGGCACCCTGCGTCCGCTGAATCCGGCCAAGCGCCCCGGCTCCTACCTGGCCTGGTCCGACCCCACCGATGTCGCCCGGGTGGAAGACCGCACCTTCATCTGCACCGAGCAGCGCGAGGAAGCCGGCCCCACCAACAACTGGATCGCGCCGGCCGAGATGCGCGCCACGCTCGACGGCCTGTTCGCCGGCTGCATGCGCGGCCGCACCCTCTATGTGGTGCCCTTCTCCATGGGGCCGCTGGGCAGCCCGATCGCCCATGTGGGCATCGAGCTCTCCGACAGCCCGTATGTGGTCGTGAACATGCGCATCATGACCCGCATGGGCCGCGCGGTGTACGAGGTGCTCGGTGAAGACGGTCACTTCGTGCCCTGCGTGCACAGCGTGGGCAAGCCGCTGGCCGCCGGGCAGGCCGATGTGCCCTGGCCCTGCAATCCCACCAAGTACATCGTCCACTTCCCCGACACGCGCGAGATCTGGTCCTTCGGCTCGGGCTACGGCGGCAACGCCCTGCTCGGCAAGAAGTGCTTCGCGCTGCGCATCGCCTCCAACATGGGCCGCCAGGACGCCCTCGCCGGCGGCATCGGCTGGCTGGCCGAGCACATGCTGATCCTGGCGGTCACCTCCCCGCAGGGCGTCACCCGCCATGTGGCGGCGGCCTTCCCCTCGGCCTGCGGCAAGACCAACTTCGCCATGCTGATCCCGCCCAAGGGCTTCGAGGGCTGGAGCGTGCGCACCATCGGCGACGACATCGCCTGGATCAAGCCCCAGCCCGATGGCAGCCTGCGCGCCATCAACCCCGAGGCCGGCTTCTTCGGCGTGGCGCCCGGCACCAGCGCCAAGACCAATCCCAACTGCCTGGCCTCGCTCTCGCGCAACACCATCTTCACCAATGTGGCCCTCACCGATGACGGCGATGTCTGGTGGGAAGGCCTGTCCGACCCGCCCGCCCACCTCACCGACTGGCAGGGCCGCGACTGGACGCCCGAGATCGCGCAGGCCAACCCGGTCAACGGCAAGCCCCGGCCGGCGGCTCACCCCAACGCGCGGTTCACCGTGCCCGCTTCGCAGTGCCCGTCCATCGACCCCAACTGGGACAACCCGGCTGGCGTCCCGATCGACGCCTTCATCTTCGGCGGCCGGCGCTCCACCACCGTGCCGCTGGTGACCGAGGCCCGCGACTGGGAAGAAGGCGTGTACATGGCGGCCACCATGGGCTCCGAAACCACCGCCGCGCAGGCCGGCGCCACCGGCATCGTGCGCCGCGATCCCTTCGCCATGCTGCCCTTCTGCGGCTACAACATGGCCGAGTACTTCGGTCACTGGCTCGACATCGGCCATCGCCTGAAGGCCTCGGGCGCGCGCCTGCCGCGAATCTTCTGCGTCAACTGGTTCCGCACCGACGAGAACGGCCGCTTCGTGTGGCCGGGCTTCGGCGACAACATGCGCGTGCTGGTCTGGATGCTGGAGCGCCTCGAGGGCAAGGCCCAGGGCGTCGAGCACGCCTTCGGCACCACCCCGCGCTACGACGACCTGGTCTGGGACGGCACCGAGTTCCCGCGGGCCGCTTTCGAGCGCATCACCGCGGTCGACCCGGCGGAGTGGCAGCGCGAACTCGCGCTGCACGACGAGCTCTTCAGCCAGCTCGCGCAGGGTCTGCCCAGGGCCCTCACCCGGGTTCGCGGGCAGCTGCAGTCCCGTCTCGGCGGCTGAGCGCGGCCGTCGCGGCCGCCCCGGCTTGCGGGTAGAGTCGGGGCGTGGGCGGCGTCTTCCCGGCGCGCCCGACTGCCGGAGACTTCCCATGAGTGCCATCCCCACCGCGCCCGCCCGCGTGGTGGCGCCTGCCGCCGCCACCGCCTTCAGCGCCGCCGCCCGGCGCGACATGACCTACCACCTGCATCCCACCAGCAATCTCGCGCTGGTGCAGGCCGAGGGCCCGCTGGTGATCCAGCGCGGCGAGGGCGTTTATGTTTACGACGAAGCCGGCCGCCGCTACATCGAGGGCATGGCCGGGCTGTGGTGCGCAGGGCTGGGCTTCTCGGAGCGGCGCCTGGCCGAGGCCGCGCACCGCCAGCTGCTCGAGCTGCCCTTCTACCATTCCTTCTCGGGCAAGGTGCCGGCCATCTCCACCCAGCTGGCCGAGACCCTGATGTCGGTGGCCCCCGAGGGTCTGAGCCGGGTGTTCTTCGCCAACTCGGGCTCGGAGGCCAACGACTCGGCGGTGAAGCTGGTCTGGTACTACAACAACGCGCTCGGCCGGCCCGCCAAGAAGAAGATCATCGGCCGGCGCAAGGGCTATCACGGCGTCACGGTGGCCTCGGGCAGCATGACCGGGCTGCCCTCCACCCACAACGACTTCGACCTGCCCGCGCCGCGCATGCTGCACACCGCCACGCCGCACTTCTGGCGCGAGGGCCGGCCGGGCGAGAGCGAGGAGGCCTTCTCGGCGCGGCTGGCCAGCGAGCTCGAGGCGCTCATCCTGGCCGAGGGCCCCGATACCGTTGCCGCCTTCATCGCCGAGCCGGTGATGGGCGCGGGCGGCGTCATCGTGCCGCCAGCCGGCTATTTCGAGCAGGTGCAGGCGGTGCTGAGCCGGCATGACATCCTGTTCATCGCCGACGAGGTGATCTGTGGCTTCGGCCGCACCGGGCAGATGTTCGGCTCGCAGACCTTCGGCATCCGGCCCGACATCCTCACCTGCGCCAAGATGCTCACCAGCGGCTATCAGCCGATGTCGGCCATGATGGTCGGGCCCGGCATCTTCGAGGCCCTGGTGCGCCAGTCCGAGAAGCTCGGGGTGTTCGGCCACGGCTTCACCTACTCCGGCCATCCCGTGCCGGCGGCGGTGGCCCTCGAGACCCTGGCCATCTACCGCGAGCGCGACATCGTCGGCCATGTGCGGCGGGTGGCGCCGGTGCTGCAGGAGGGTCTGCGCGCGCTGGCCGATCACCCGCTGGTGGGCGAGGCCCGGGGCGTGGGTCTGATCGGCGCGCTGGAGCTGGTGCGCGACAAGCGCAGCCGTGAGAACTTCGAGGCGAAGGCCGGCGTGGGCGCGAAGCTGGTGGCCAACGCGCAGAAGCGCGGCGCCATCGTGCGCACCCTGCCCGGAGACTCCATCGCCTTCTCGCCGCCGCTGATCATCCAGCCGCACGAGATCCGCGAGCTGCTCGACGCGGTCAAGGGTGCGCTGGACGACACCTGGGCGCAGACCCGCAGCCTGGCCTGATGCCGGAGGGGGGCGGCCCGGTCTGCGCCTCGGCAAATGGGGCGTCCCGGGGTTTCGCAGCCTTGCCGTCAGGGCGCCAAGGCTCGCCCCATCAGGGTGACGCTTTCTTCGTAAGCCCGTGGCCGGGCTTTCGCGATGGCTTTGCGGGCCTGTGCTGCTGATGCGATCCAACGCTTCTCCTGCGCATATTCCAGGAACGCCTGTGTGCTCAGGAGAATGAAGGGCTTTTTCAGCGCCACCGCATTGTTGAGGAACCAGCTGTCCTCGAACAGCACGACAGGGCTTGCGGCTGGCTGCGTCAATTGCAGGCCGATCAGAAGGCTCTGTATGGAAAGCTCTCCGAGATTCGGCGGGACCGGAAAGTCGGGATCGATGGCCCTTTTCGCCGCAATGGCCTCGCCCACCTGCGTGGGCAGCGTCTCGATGTTCGCGGCGTTCGCGTTGTAGTAGGCGAGCAGGCTGCGCGCTTCCTGCGATGCGCCGGGAAGCAGACCCCTGCCAATGGTTTCGTCGCGAACGACATCGGTGATTCCAACGCGGAACCTGGCAAGCAACGGCAGCAGGTTGCCCGCTGCCAGCGAGAACAGTGGACCCGAATCAGGAATCAACAGGCGATTCATGTTTCGATAGGGCGGCCCGCGCGTTTCCGGCGTTTCCTGGGGGTGGCGGCTGGCTCCAGCAGGCATTCGTCGAGAGCCTGACGCGCGGCCTCGAGCTGCTTTTGCGCATCGCTCTGCGACAAGCCTGGCAGCGGGAATCCGTGGTCGGCCAACCGGCGCAGAACATAGCCGGCGTCAGGCACATCGAGGAGGCGCGCCGCTTCCGTGACGGAAATTTCGCCAGTGCTTGCCGACATCAGGATCCGTGTCGAAGGATCGAGCGCAGGTGCGCGAGATGCATCTGCCTGGCCAAGGGATGCAAACAAGGCCGAGACCAGCTTGTTCAACGAGCCCCCATGCTTGGCAACAAAAGCCTTGGCATTGGCCAGATCGCTCTCGTCGACCTCGAAGCCGATTTTTGCCTTGCCCATGTGGCACTCCAGTATCGTCAAATCACCCCATGATCATGGGGTGATGGATTGCCTGGCGTCAAGCCATCGCCGAGGACTCGGAGCTCCTGAAAGCGTCGGGCCCCGAAGGCGAATCGCCCTCGGGGCCCGATCTCAACGAGTGGGCGAGCCGCGAAGCCCGCAGGCGCCCTCGTGCCGTCTCGGGCCCGGCTCAGTAGATGAACACCGGGTTGATGATCGCCTGCACGGCGCCGGTGATCCGCGACGGGCCCAGGGTGAACAGGCCCTCGTAGACCTTGTCCTTCACAGCCTCCTCGGCGTTCACATTCTCGAGGATGAAGGTGCCGGTCTCGGCCAGCAGGATCTGGTGGACATGGAAGATGTCGGTCGGTTTCTCGAAGGGGATCACCTCCAGGCCCCAGGTGTCGGCACCCACCATGGCCACGCCCAGCGAGGTCAGGTAGCGCGCGCCCTCCACGCCCAGACCCGGCTCCACCGAGCCGTAGCGCTTGTCGTCCTTGCCGATCAGCTTGGTCCAGCCGGTGTAGAAGATGACCACATCACCCTTGCCGATGGGCTTGATGCCCTGACGGGCGATGGCCGCGTCGATCTCCTTGCGGTTGAAGGCCGTGCCTTCGGGCACCGGGTCCTTGCCCATCAGCCCGACCATGTCGAGGATGACGCCGCGGGTGGCCACGGCCGGCACGGTCTCGATGCCGAACTTCTTCAGGCCGCCGGCGGTGACGAAGTCGCCGGCCTTGGTGCAGTTGTAGTAGACATTGGCGGTGCCGATGTGGCCCAGGCCGTCGAGCTGCGAACCGATGCCCACCCAGCCCATGATGATGTCGTCGTTGTAGTTGGTCTTGGTGGCGCCGAGCGAGACACCGTTTTCCTGGCCCGGTGACAGCACGGTGAGCGAGAAGGTGCGCGGCGGGTAGGCCGGGGTGCGGCTGTTGGTCTCGATGCCCATGCGGATGGATTTGCCGCGCTTCACCAGCTTGGTGGCCTCGAGCACGTTGGCCGGGGTGATGTTGTTGAGCGCGCCGATCTGGTCGTTGGCGCCCCACTTCGAGGGGGTGCAGTTCTGGGCCTGGGCCGGGGCGGCCAGGACGAACGCGGCGGTGGCGGCCAGGGCCGAGGCGATGCGGGTCAGTGTCATGGGTCTTCCTCCTTGGTTGGACAGCGTGTTGCTCTTGTGGGGGTGACGCGGATGCATGCGGTTGCCCGAATGGCTCAGGTGCCGGGGCAGGTGAGGCGAACCACCGGCACGGGCTGGGCGCCCCAGCCCTGGGTCTCGAGGGTCTCGAGGGCGGCGCTGCCCTGGCAGGCATGGCCCGCGGGCAACGGGGGATCGTCGGCGCTCAGCGCCACGTACCACGAGGCATCGAACAGGCGCACGGTGAGCGGGCCGCGGTGGGGCTGCTCGAGCGTCACCTCGAAACTGAGCTGGATGCGCTGGGCCGATTGTTCGGCGCTCAGGCCCCGGCTCACCCGGAAGCCCGGCGCGGCGTCGGCGCCCGCGCCCAGGCTCAGGAAGTAGCCCTGGGCCGACACCAGCTGGTCATTGAGGCGCGCGAACGCGGCCAGCTCCTCGGGATCGGCCACGCCGTTGCGGTTGGCGTCGATGCCGCGCAGCGCGAGCAGCGAGGTGAGCGGGTCGAGCATCCAGCGCACGGCTAGGCCGACCACGGCTCCGTCTCGCAGGATGGGGTCGAGCTGGTAGCTGAAGCGGGCATGGGGGTGGGCCTGCGCGCCTGGCAGGGCCAACAGGCCGATGCCCAGTGCGAGCAGCGCGCCGGACAGCCAGCGGCCGGACGTTGAGAGGAGCTTGCTGCCGCTGCCGTCGTTCATCGGATGGTGCCGGGGGAGTTCCCGAGCGGCAGGATGCCCGGAAGGTCTGCAGGTGGCAAGGCGCGGGCCTGCCCGCCTGCACCGGAACGCCGGTCGGGCCATCCGGCTTCAGGCCGGCGCCAGCCGATCGGCCTGGCTGACGGCCGCCAGCAGGCTGCGGGGGTCGGCCAGGCCGGCGCCGTGCTCACCTGGCTGGCCGGCGATGTCGAAGGCGGTGCCGTGGTCGGGGCTGGTGCGCACGAAGGGCAGGCCCACCGTGATGTTCACGCCCTCGTCCAGTCCGAGGTACTTCACCGGGATCAGGCCCTGGTCGTGGTACATGGCCACCACCGCGTCGACCGTCTTCAGGCCGCGCGCGCGCATGAACACCGTGTCGGGCGGGAAGGGGCCCTGGGCGTCGATGCCCTCGGCGCGGGCCTGCGCGACGGCCGGCGCGATGATCTCGATCTCTTCCCGGCCGAACAGCCCGCCCTCGCCGGCGTGCGGATTCAGGCCGGCCACCGCCAGCCGGGGCGCGGCGATGCCCATGCGGCGCAGCCCGGCGTCGGTGATGCGCAGGGTCTCGAGCACCCGCGGCAGTGTCACCGCGGCGATCGCCTGGGCGAGCGACACATGGATGCTGACCAGCACGGTACGCAGCTCGGTGTTGGCCAGCATCATGCGCACCGGCGGGTTGCCGGCCAGGTGGGCGAGCAGCTCGGTGTGACCCGGCCAGTCGTGGCCGGCGAGCCTGAGCGCCTCCTTGGCCAGCGGCGCGGTGACCACCGCCCGCACTTCGCCGCGCAGCGCGAGCTCGGCGGCGCGGCACACGCAGCGATAGGCGGCCTCGCCGCCGGCTGCGCTCATCTGCCCCACCCGCAGGTCGACGGGCAGCGAGATCACCGGGATGACTGGCAGTTCGTCACCGGTGAAGCCGGGGAGGGCGCCGATGGCGGGCAGGCCCGGCACCCCGGCCACCCCGGCCACCCCGGACAGACCCGGGGCGCCGCCCGCACCGCTCGCCGGCCCCACCGCCGCGCCCGGCGTGGCCACCGGCCGGATCCGCAGGCCCAGCCTCAGCCGGTCGGATTCCCGCTGCAGCAGGGCCGGGTCGCCGATGACCACGCAGGGCGCCGGCAGGCCGGCCGCCGCCGCCTTCAGGATGATCTCCGGGCCGATGCCGGCGGGATCGCCCTGGGTGATGGCGATGGGCCGCACGCGCATCAGCGGCCTGCGGTCTCGAGCATGGCCTGCAGCAGCACATCGGCGCCGGCGGCGAGATCGGCCGGCTTGACGTTCTCGATCTCGTTGTGGCTGATGCCGTTCTCGCAGGGCACGAAGATCATCGCGGTGGGGCAGGTGCGCGCGACATAGACCGCGTCATGGCCCGCGCCGCTGGCGATGCGGCGCACCGGGTGGCCCAGCGCGCGGGCATGGCGCTCGATGCCGCCGACCAGCGTCGGGTCGAACGCGCAGGGCGGGAAGTGCACCACTTCGCGCAGTACGATGCTCACGCCATCCTGGCGTTCCACCTGCGCGGCGGCCTCGTGCAGCCGCCGCACCATGCTGTCCAGGGTGCTGGCGCTGGCATTGCGCAGATCGACGGTGAACTCCACCCGCCCCGGGATCACATTGCGCGAGTTGGGATGCACGAAGAGCTGGCCGACCGTGCCCCGGGCATAGTCGGGCGAGGACTCGGCGATCTCGCGCACCGCCTGCACCATGCGGGCCGCGGCCAGCAGGGCATCGCGGCGCATGGCCAGCGGCGTGGGCCCGGCATGGGCGTCCTGGCCGGTGACGGTGGCGTCGAACCAGCGCTGGCCGAGCGCGCCTTCCACCGCGCCGATGGTGATCTGCTCGGCTTCGAGCACCGGCCCCTGCTCGATGTGCGGCTCGAAGTAGGCCGAGAAGCGCGGGGCGCTGTCCTTGCCGGCGTAGCCGACGGCGGCCAACGCCTTGCCCACGGTCACGCCCTCGCGGTCGACCTGATCGAGGCAGTGCGCCAGCGTGAACGCGCCGGCATACACGCCCGAGCCCATCATCACCGGGGTGTAGCGCGTGCCTTCCTCGTTGGTCCAGATGGCCACGCACAGCGGCCGCTCGGTGACGATGCCGGCATCGTTCAGGGCGCGCAGCACCTCCACGCCGGCGAGCACGCCGTAGTTGCCGTCGAAGCGGCCGCCGGTGGGCTGGGTATCGACATGGCTGCCCACCGCCACCGGCCGGCGCGTGGGCTCGGCCACCGGTTGCGCGTCGGGCCCATGGCCGGTGAGGCCGTTGCCCAGCCGTCCGGGGCGGATGCCGAAGACATTGCCGATCGCGTCGATGCGGATCTCGCAGCCGGCCTCGCGCAGCCAGCCCACCACCAGGTCGCGACCCTGACGGTCGAGCTCGGTGAGCGCCAGCCGGCAGACCCCGCCCTTGGGCGTGGCGCCGATCCGGGCGAGGGTCATCAGGCTGTCCCAGAGACGGTCGGGGTTGATGCGCGGGACGATGAGATCCTGGGGCTGGGCGGACATGACGGACTCCGGGGATGTGACGGTGTGATGGGAGGGCGGCTCAGCCGGCCCGCGGTGGCGCGGCGCCGAGCGCGGCGGAGAGATCGCGGGCGAGCCCGCCGATGGCGGTGACCAGGGCCTGACGGCGTTCGGCGCTCAGCCCGGCCTTGATCACGCTGACCGCCACCGCCGCCTGCGCGCGGGGGTCACGCGGGCCGAGGACCGGCGCGCCGAAGCACTGCATGCCCTCGGCGGTTTCCTCGTCGTCCATGGCCCAGCCCTGCAGGCGGACCTGGGCGAGCTGGCGCCGCAGGGCGGTGAGCGTGCGCACACTGTGCCGGGTGAGACGCGGCAGAGGGGCATCGGCCAGCAGCCGGCCGGCCTGCTCCGGCGGCAGGGTGGCCAGCATGGCCTTGCCCGACGAGGTGCAGGCGGCGGGGAATCGTCCGCCCACCCGGAAATTGACCGCGAGCGGCCGGGTGCCCGGCCGGCAGGCGAGGTAGCGCACTTCCGCGCCTTCTAGCACGGCCAGCATCACGGTCTCGGCGCTCAGGGCGGCGTGGCTGCCGGCGAGCTGGTGGAAGGCGCGCAGGATGTCCGACTGTGCCTCATAGGCGCCGGCCCACTGCAGCGGTCGTGGCCCGAGGCTGAAATCGCCGTCAGGCCCGCGGCGCGCGAGACCATGGGCCACGAGGGTGGCGAGCAGGCCATGCACGCTGCTCTTCGGCAGGGTCAGCCGGCGGGCGAGTTCGGCCAGACCGAGCGGCTCGCGCGCGGCGGCCAGCTCGTCGATAAGGCGCACGGCGCGCTCCACCGCGGGCACGCGCGAGCCGTCGGGCGCAGGCCCGCGCGAGCCCTCGGGCGCGGGCGTGAGCGTGGGCGTGGGCGTGGGAGCGGTGCTTCGGGGCGTGGTCATGGCGGAGCCGGATTGACAGCGGGGAAGGCCGGATTCGATAATTCTTCCATAGAATGAATGCGCGTTCAACAGGCTGAACAGCCGCAGGCCCTTCGCCGGCCTGATCTTCAGGAGAATGTCATGGGAAGCTCGGACAGCCGCCTCGCGGCTCAGGTGGGTCACTGGATCGCCGGCGGCGGTGTTGCCGGCAGCGCCGACGACCGCTGGGGCGATGTCTTCAATCCCGCCACTGGCGAGATCGCGCGGCGGGTGGCGCTGGCCACCCCGGCGCAGGTCGATCTGGCCGTCAAGGCCGCGGCGGCGGCGTTCCCGGCCTGGTCGGGCATGCCGGCGCTGCGCCGGGCGCGGGTGCTCTTCAAGTTCAAGGAGCTGGCCGAGCGCCACGCCGCCGATTTCGCCGCGCTGATCACCGCCGAGCATGGCAAGGTCTTCAGCGACGCCGAGGGCGAGCTCACCCGCGGCCTCGAGGTGGTGGAGTTCGCCTGCGGCATCCCGCAGCTGCTCAAGGGCGAGTACAGCGAGCAGGTGGGCACCGGCATCGACATGTACTCGGTGCGCCAGCCGCTGGGGGTGTGCGTGGGCATCACGCCCTTCAACTTCCCCGCCATGGTCCCGATGTGGATGTTCCCGGTGGCCCTGGCCTGCGGCAACACCTTCGTGCTCAAGCCCTCCGAGCGCGACCCCTCCGCGGCGCTCTTCATCGCGCGCCTGCTCAAGGAGGCCGGCCTGCCCGACGGCGTGTTCAACGTGGTCCAGGGTGACAAGGTGGCGGTCGATGCCCTGCTCACCCATCCGCAGGTGGACGCGGTGAGCTTCGTGGGCTCCACGCCCATCGCCCGCTACATCCACGACACCGCCGCGGCCCACGGCAAGCGGGTGCAGGCGCTGGGCGGCGCCAAGAACCACATGGTGGTCATGCCTGACGCCGACCTCGACCAGGCGGTGGACGCGCTGATCGGCGCGGCCTACGGCTCGGCCGGCGAGCGCTGCATGGCGGTGTCGGTGGCGGTGGCGGTGGGCGGCGTGGCCGACGCGCTGGTGGCGCGCCTGAAGGCGCGGGTGCCGGCCATCCGCGTGGCCGACGGCATGGACCCGGCCGCCGAGATGGGCCCGCTGGTCACCCGCACCCACTTCGACAAGGTCAAGGGCTATGTCGACACCGGCGTGGCCGAGGGCGCGCAGCTGGTGGTCGATGGCCGGGGCCTGGTGGTGCCGGGCCGCGAGGGCGGGTTCTTCCTGGGGGGCTGTCTGTTCGATCATGTCACCCCGGCCATGCGCATCTACCAGGAGGAGATCTTCGGCCCGGTGCTGTGCATCGTGCGCGCCGAGGGTTTCGAGCACGCCCTGCGCCTCATCAACGAGCACGAGTTCGGCAACGGCACCGCCATCTTCACCCGCGATGGCGATGCCGCCCGCGAGTTCGCCCACCGGGTGCGCATCGGCATGGTCGGCATCAATGTGCCCATCCCGGTGCCCATGGCCTTCCACTCCTTCGGCGGCTGGAAGGCCTCGCTCTACGGCGACCATCACATGCATGGGCCGGAAGGGGTGCGCTTCTACACCCGATACAAGGCGGTGACGCAGCGCTGGCCTGCCGGCATCCGCGCCGGCGCCGAGTTCGTCATGCCGACCATGAAGTGAGCCTGTCGTGAGGCCGCGCAGCCTGCCGGCGCGGGCGGCCTCTGCCCTGTTGCCCGGAGGAATGTTTCCATGACGCTTCAACTCAAGAGCAGCCTGCTGCTGCGTGACAGCGGCTACATCGACGGCCAGTGGGTGCAGGCTGACAGCGGCGCGCGCTTCGCGGTGACCGACCCGGCCATCGGCGAGACCATCGCGCAGGTGGCCGACATGGGCGTGGCCGAGACCCGCCGCGCCATCGACGCGGCGGCCCGCGCGCTGCCGGCCTGGCGGGCACGCACCGCCAAGGATCGCGCGGCGGTGCTCCGCCGCTGGTTCGATCTGGTGATGGCCCATGCCGACGACCTGGCCGCGCTGATGACCGCCGAGCAGGGCAAGCCGCTGGCCGAGGCCCGCGGCGAGGTGGTCTATGGCGCCTCGTTCATCGAGTGGTTTGCGGAGGAGGGCAAGCGGGTCTGTGGCGAGGTGATCCCCACCTATGCGGCCGACCGGCGCATCCTGGTGCTCAAGCAGCCGATCGGCGTGTGCGCGGCCATCACGCCGTGGAACTTCCCGATCGCGATGATCACCCGCAAGGTGTCCCCGGCGCTGGCCGCCGGCTGCACCGTGGTGGCCAAGCCGGCCGAGGCCACGCCGCTCTCGGCGCTGGCGCTGGCGGCGCTGGCCGAGCAGGCGGGCTTCCCGCCGGGCGTGTTCAACCTGATCGTGGCCGATGGCAGCAAATCGCCGGAGATCGGCCTGGAACTCTGCACGAACCCGACCGTTCGCAAGCTCTCGTTCACCGGGTCCACCGAGGTTGGCCGCATCCTGCTGCGCCAGTCGGCCGACACGGTCAAGAAGCTCTCCCTGGAGTTGGGCGGCAACGCGCCTTTCATCGTCTTCGAGGACGCCGATCTCGATGCCGCGGTCGAGGGGGCGCTGGCGTCCAAGTACCGCAATGCCGGTCAGACCTGCGTCTGCGCCAATCGGCTGTATGTCCACGACGCGGTCTACGACGACTTCGCCGCCCGGCTGGCGGCCCGCGTGGCCGAGTTCAAGGTCGGGCCGGGCACCGAGCCGGGCGTCACCATCGGCCCGCTGATCGAGCCGGCGGCGGTGAGCAAGGTGGAGGAGCACATCGCCGATGCCGTGGCCAAGGGTGCCCGCGTGGCGCTCGGCGGCCAGCGCCATGCCCTGGGCGGGCTGTTCTTCCAGCCCACGCTGCTCACCGAGGTCACCGCCGAGATGCGGGTGGCCCGCGAGGAAACCTTCGGCCCGGTGGCCCCGCTCTTCCGTTTCCGGTCCGACGAGGAGGTGGTGGCCATGGCCAATGCCACCGAGTTCGGCCTGGCGGCCTATTTCTACTCGCGCGACATCGGCCGCGTGTTCCGCGTGGCCGAGGCCCTGGAGACCGGCATGGTCTGCGTCAACAGCGGCCTGCTGTCCACGGAAGTGGCGCCCTTCGGCGGGGTGAAGCAGTCGGGCCTCGGTCGGGAGGGATCCAGCCACGGCATCGAGGAATACCTCGAGCTGAAATATCTCTGCCTGGCCGGGCTCTGATCGCGCGGAGGAGGGCAGCGGCGATGGACGATTTCGACTACATCGTGGTGGGCGCGGGCACGGCGGGTTGCCTGCTCGCCAATCGGCTCTCGGCCGACCGCCGCAATCGGGTGCTGCTGCTCGAGGCGGGAGGCAAGGACGACTATGTCTGGATCCACATCCCGGTGGGCTACCTCTACTGCATCGGCAATCCGCGCACCGACTGGATGTACATGACCGAGGCCGAGCCGGGCCTGAATGGCCGCAGCATCCGGTATCCCCGGGGCAAGGTCTTCGGTGGCTGCTCGTCCATCAACGGCATGATCTACATGCGCGGCCAGCGGGGCGACTATGACGGCTGGGCCGATCTCGGCAATCCGGGCTGGGCCTGGGATGAGGTGCTGCCTTTCTTCAAGCAGCACGAGGACTACTACCGGCTCGACGGCGGCGCCCAGGACGAACTCCACGGCCACGGCGGCGAGTGGCGGATCGAGGCCCAGCGCCTGCGCTGGGAGATTCTCGACGCCTGGCGGGAGGCGGCGGCGGAACAGGGCATCCCGGCCTGCGATGACTTCAATCGGGGCGACAACTTCGGTTGCGGCTACTTCGAGGTCAATCAGCGGCGGGGCTTTCGCTGGAATGCCGCCAAGGCCTTTCTGCGGCAGGCTATCACCCGTCAGAACCTCACCGTGATGAGCGGCGCCCATGTGGAACGGCTGCTGCTTTCTGAAGACGGCGCCCGGGTGACCGGAGTGGCGGTCCGGGATGCCGGTGGCGGGCCCAGCCGATCGGTGTCGGCCCGTCGGGAGGTGGTGCTGGCGGCTGGCGCCGTGGGCACGCCGCAGATTCTCGAACTCTCAGGCATCGGTCGCCCCGAGGTGCTCGCCCAGGCAGGCGTGCCGATTCGCCTGGCCGCGCCAGGGGTGGGCGAGAACCTGCAAGACCACCTTCAGCTGCGCACCGTCTTCAAGGTGAAGGGTGCGGCCACGCTGAATGTGCAGGCCAATTCCCCCTGGGGCAAGGCGCGCATGGGGCTGGAGTACCTGCTCTTTCGCACCGGTCCGATGTCCATGTCGCCCAGCCAGCTTGGCGCCTTTGCGCGATCCGATCCCGGGCAGGCGAGGGCGAATGTCGAATACCATGTCCAGCCCTTGTCGCTCGACAAGTTCGGTGATCCCCTGCATCGCTTCCCGGCGATCACCGCCTCGGTGTGCAATCTCCGGCCCACGGCCCGCGGCAGCATCCACATCCGCAGCCCTCGGTCCGAGGATGCGCCAAAGATCGCGCCCAACTATCTCTCTACCCCGGAAGACCGGCAGGTGGCGGCAGACTCCATCCGGCTCACCCGGCGGATCGTGGGCAGTCCGGCCCTGGCCAGGTACGCACCCGAAGAATTCGTGCCGGGCCCGCAGTACGACTCCGACGAGGCGCTGGCCGAGGCGGCCGGGCTGGTTGGCACCACCATCTTCCATCCGGTGGGCACCTGCAAGATGGGGCCGGCTAACGACCCCTTGGCTGTCGTGGATGCGCAATTGCGCTTCCGGGGCGTGACGGGTCTGCGCATCGCCGATGCCTCGGTCATGCCCACCATCACCTCGGGCAACACCAACTCGCCCACGCTGATGATCGCGGAGCGCGCGGCCGCCTGGATGCTGGCGGCGGCGGACTAGGTGTCCGTGAGCCGGCGTGCACCGAGTTTGGCCTGGCTGGCGATGAGGGTAGTCGGTCACGGGGAGAGGGCCTTCCGCTCGGCGAAGTCCGGCGTGTTCCACGTGGAACAGGGTCTACGTCCGCCCTCGCCGAGACCTTGATGCGACAGCGGCATTCAATCGGCTGAGCCTTGGCGAGGTGCGACCTTGCCAGGACTCCGTCAGGGTGAAACCCGGCGGCGGTCACCTGGAAGAACCGGTTAGCCCGGTTGCGACCGCGCTCCCGGCCAGCGCGAAGTGCGTTGGTCATCCGAATCTCTCGGCTTTCCGGCGCCCTTGTGCGGCCGAAGCGTCGGATCGGACCCGTCTGCGGGGCGGGGGGGTGGCGGCTGAAGTGCCCTGGTCAGCGGGCTGCTCTGGCCGGGCGAGGCCGGTGTCCCGGACAAGTCCACCACCCGCACCGCTTCCTCGCAACGGCTCGGACGATGCCTGTGCGGATCAGGACGCAACTCCAGGAGCGCCTCGCGCCGCGCGGATGGATTCCCGCGAAGCCCGTGTCGACCGGTTCAACCCAATCAAGCAGATCCAAGCATCTCGTCAACCCCGGGTTCGGCGGATGTCATCGGGGCGGGGGGTGGACCTGCAGACCACCCCGACCCTCAGTCGGATGCGCCAGGCTTCGGCCGTAACGGGGCCCTGCCAGTCTGATCGTCCCGCCCGACAGCGCGAGCCTCGTCTTCGCGCCTCTCGTCTCGGCCCAACCGGCTCCCCCGCCCTTTTCAGTCCCCCCGTCCATCCGCCGGGCTGTTGAACTGATGAGTGCCGCGCGATCCTGCGTTCATCGATGGCCTGACGAGGACTGATCGGGCACGCACGCTCGGCGCAGGGCTGAATCGATAGCGTCTTTCGCCGGACTCCGCCTCGCCGGTGTTTCACGTGGAACACTGGCGCCGCCCAAGGCGCGATGCCAGGGGCAGATCAGCCCGCAGGGCGTGCGAGGCCCAGCCGGGAATGCCGGGCCGAGCATTCTTCTCCTGCCGTGACGGTCGGCCACACACCGAGTCAACCCCAGGGTGCTGATGGCACCGCGCCACGCGGCGGTGGCCAGGTCAGGCCCCCGGCCAGTGGCCTCAGTCGATCGATTGTGCCTTCAGGGGATTTCTTGAATGACTCCCTCGGATGGGTCCCGCGCCAGTGCTCAACCCGGCTGGCCACCCACGCGGGTCAGCGGGTCTGTGATTGTGCTCTGCCGAAAGCTGAAGCCCAGGACGGTGTCGGTCGCGCCCACGGTCAACAGGGCTTCACCACCGGCTCGCCGCAGCGAACACCGTCAGCGGCAAGGTCCCCGGAACGCACGGAGTTCACCCCATGCTGCCCGCTTTTCGTTATCATGGCCGGTTTAGCCGCACGCAGGCAGACTCCGATGGACTATCCGAAGACCTTCGATGTGATCGTCGTGGGCGGGGGCCATGCAGGCACCGAGGCCGCCCTGGCCAGCGCCCGACTCGGCGCCAGCACGCTGCTGCTCACCCACAGCATCGAGACCCTCGGACAGATGTCCTGCAATCCGTCCATCGGGGGCATCGGCAAGGGCCATCTCGTCAAGGAGATCGATGCGCTTGGCGGCGCCATGGCGGCCGCCACCGATGAGGCCGGCATCCAGTTCCGCATCCTGAATGCCAGCAAGGGTCCGGCGGTGCGCGCCACCCGCGCTCAGGCCGATCGGGTGCTCTATCGGCAAGCCATCCGCCGGCGCCTCGAGAACCAGCCCCACCTCGAGATCTTCCAGCAGGCCGTGGATGATCTCATCGTGGAAGGCGACCGGGTCTGCGGCGCGGTCACCCAGCTCGGCCTGCGCTTTCGCGCCCGCGCGGTGGTGCTCACCGCGGGCACCTTCCTGAACGGCCTGGTCCATGTCGGGCTGGCGCGCTACTCGGCCGGCCGGGCGGCCGATCCGCCGTCGATCTCCCTGGCGGCGCGCCTGCGCGAACTGAAGCTGCCGCAAGGCCGGCTGAAGACCGGCACCCCGCCGCGCATCGATGGCCGCAGCATCGATTTCTCGCGCTGCGAGGCGCAGCCCGGCGATCTCGACCCGGTGCCGGTGTTCTCCTTCCTGGGTGATCCGGCGCAGCATCCGCGCCAGTTGCCCTGCTGGATCACCCACACCAATCCCCGCACCCACGAGATCATCCGCGGCGGCCTGGATCGCAGCCCGATGTACACCGGCGTGATCGAGGGGGTAGGGCCGCGCTACTGCCCGTCGGTGGAAGACAAGATCCACCGTTTCGCCGACAAGTCGGCCCATCAGGTGTTCCTCGAGCCGGAAGGCCTGGACACCCATGAGTTCTACCCCAACGGCATCTCCACCAGCCTGCCGTTCGATGTGCAGCTCGACCTGGTGCACAGCATCGTCGGCCTGGAGAAGGCCCACCTCATCCGTCCGGGCTATGCCATCGAGTACGACTATTTCGACCCCCGCGGCCTGAAGGCCACGCTCGAGACCCGGGCGATCGCCGGTCTGTACTTTGCCGGGCAGATCAACGGCACCACCGGCTACGAGGAGGCCGCCGCCCAGGGCCTGCTGGCCGGCCTGAACGCCGGTCTGGCGGTGCTCGGCCGCGAGCCCTTCACCCTGCGTCGGGACCAGGCCTACCTCGGCGTGCTGGTCGATGACCTCATCACCCGTGGGGTTTCCGAGCCCTACCGGATGTTCACCAGCCGGGCCGAGTACCGGCTGAGCCTGCGGGAAGACAACGCCGATCTGCGCCTCACCGAGATCGGACGGCGGCTCGGCTGCGTCGACGACGCCCGCTGGGCTGCGTTCTGCCGCAAGCGCGATGCGATCGAGACCGAGCTCCAGCGGCTGCGCGACACCAGCGTCAACCCGAAAAAACTGCCGCCCGAACAGGCCACGGCGGTGCTCGGCCAGCCGATCGAGCGCGACCACACCCTGGCCGAACTGCTCGCCCGCCCCGAGGTGCGCTATGCCGCGCTGATGTCGGTGGCCGGCCCCGGCGTGCCCGAGCGCGCCGAGGCCCTCGGCCTCGATCCGCTGCGCGCCACCGAGGTGGTGGAGCAGATCGAGATCCAGTGCAAGTACGCGGGCTACATCGTTCGCCAGCAGGCCGAGGTGGCCCGGGCCAGCCGCCATGAGGACCTCGCCATTCCCCCTGATTTCGACTACACCCGGGTGCGCGGGCTGTCCAACGAGGTGCGGGGCAAGCTGACCGCGCAGCGCCCCGAGACCGTGGGCCAGGCCTCCCGCATCTCCGGGGTCACGCCGGCGGCGGTCTCTCTGCTGCTGGTCTATCTGCGCAAGCGGCGTCTGCAGCAGGCGGCCTGAGCAGTGAGCCGCATCGGCCCGTCCTTGCCGGACGATGCCCCCGCCCGCCTGGCCGGGGCGCTGTCGGCGCTGGGCCTGAGCCTGCCCGACGACCGCCAGCGCCTGCTGCTTGGCCATCTCGCGCTGCTGGCGCGCTGGAACGCCACCCACAACCTCACCGCGGTGCGTGACCCCGCCGAGATGCTGGTGCAGCACTGCTTCGACTGCCTGGCCGTCATTGCGCCCCTGCGCGATGCCGCCCGGGCGGGGCGAGACCACCTTGCCGACGGGGCGGTGGTGCTCGATGTCGGCAGCGGTGGCGCGCTGCCCGGTGCCGTGCTGGCCATCTGCGCGCCCGGGGTGCAGGTGCACTGCGTGGACGCCGTGGCCAAGAAGGCCGCCTTCGCCCGGCAGCTGCGCGCCGAGCTCGGCCTGAGCAACCTGCACGCCCACCATGCCCGGCTCTGGCCCGACCGCCCACCGGAGCCGGCCCTGCGCGATCTGCCGCCGGTGACGCTGGCGGTGTCGCGGGCCTTCGGCACCCTGGCCGAGTTCATCCGGCTGAGCCTGCCCCTCATGGCCGAGCAGGGCGCCTGGGCCGCCATGAAGGGCGTGCTGCCGGAACCGGAGCTGCGTGAACTGCCCGAGGGCGTGAACCTGTCGGCTGCGATTACACTGGCCGTTCCGCAGATGGATGCCCGTCGCCACCTGCTGCTGCTTCAGCGCCGCAGTGCGCCAGCCCTGGCCTGACCATGTCACGCATCTTCGTCGTCGCCAACCAGAAGGGCGGGGTGGGCAAGACCACCACCACCGTCAACCTTGCCGCCGCGCTCGACCAGCTCGGCCAGCGGGTGCTGCTGGTCGACCTCGATCCGCAGGGCAATGCCACCATGGGCTGCGGCATCGACAAGCGCACCCTGCCGCGCTCGGTCTACCAGGTGCTCATCGGCCAGAGTTCGGTGGCCGAGGCCGCCCAGCCCACGCCGCATGGCGGCTTTCGGGTGCTGCCGGCCAACCGCGAACTGGCCGGCGCCGAGGTCGAACTGGTCGATCTCGACCGCCGCGAGCTGCGATTGCGCGATGCGCTGACCGCCGTGGATGCCGACTTCGATGTGGTGCTGGTCGACTGTCCGCCCTCCCTCTCCATGCTCACCCTCAACGGCCTGTGCGCGGCCCATGGCGTGATCATCCCGATGCAGTGCGAGTACTACGCGCTGGAGGGCTTGTCAGACCTGGTCAACAGCATCAAGAAAGTGCACGCCAACTTCAACACCCGCCTGAAGGTGATCGGCCTGCTGCGGGTGATGTTCGATCCGCGCATGATGCTGTCGCAGCAGGTCTCCGAGCAGCTCTCGCAGCACTTCGGCGACAAGGTCTTCAAGGCGATCATTCCCCGCAATGTCCGGCTCGCCGAGGCGCCCAGCCACGGCATGCCGGGCGTGGTCTTCGACCCCTTATCCAAGGGGGCGCGCGGCTATGTCGAGTTTGCCGCCGAACTCATCGAGCGCCTCCGGAGCCTTCCCGATGACTGATTCACCCGCCCGGCGCAAGCCGCCCGCCGCCGCCAAGCCCAAGGGGCTGGGTCGCGGCCTCGATGCCCTGCTTGGCGCCGATCTGCCGGTGGCCGGCACGGCCGCCGCCCCGGGCCCGGTGGCCGCGCTCCCGGTGGCCCGTCTGCAGGCCGGCCGCTATCAGCCGCGCTCGCGCATGGATGAATCCGCCCTTCAGGAGCTGGCCGATTCCATCCGCCAGCACGGCGTGATGCAGCCCATCCTCGTGCGCCCGCTCGAGTCCCATCGCTACGAGATCATCGCCGGCGAGCGCCGCTTCCGCGCCGCCCAGATCGCCGGCCTCGACGAGGTGCCGGTGCTGGTGCGCGAGGTGGCCGACGAGCAGGCGCTGGCCATGGCCCTGATCGAGAACATCCAGCGCGAAGACCTCAACCCGCTGGAGGAGGCCCAGGCCATCCGCCGGCTGATCGACGAGTTCAGCTACTCGCACGAGCAGGCCGCCGAGGCGATCGGCCGTTCGCGCAGCGCCACCTCCAACCTGCTGCGTCTGCTCAACCTGGCCGAGCCGGTGCAGGCCTTTCTGCTGGCCGGCGACATCGACATGGGCCATGCCCGCGCGCTGCTGGCCGTCGACCGGGCGGCGCAGATCATGCTGGCTCACGAGGTGGTCGAGAAGCGCCTGACCGTGCGCGAGACCGAGAAGCGGGTGCTGCAGCACCAGCGCGCCCAGGACCCCGCCGCCAGTGCGCCGCGCGCGGCAGGCGGCCGCCGGCCCGATCCCGATGTGCAGCGTCTGCAGACCCGGCTGGCCGATGCCCTGGCCGCCGAGGTGAGCATCCGGGTGGGCGCCCGCGGTCGGGGCCAGCTGGTGATCGGGTTTGCCGGGCCCGAGCAGTTCCAGGGACTGCTCGAGCGTCTGGGCCTGGGCGAGGGCGATCAGGCCGACTGAGCCGCGGGCGGCCGCGCCCCGGCTCGCGTGGCGCCTGCGGGTCCGAGGGGCGCGATCGGATTGCTCAGCACATAGTCGGCAAAGGCCGGCCCGCTCATCGACTTGCTGAACACCCAGCCCTGCAGCAGGTCGGCGCCCCAGCCGGCGAGCAGCACCCGGTGCTCGGGCTTCTCCACGCCCTCGGCCACCACCTCCTTGCGCAGGGCGTGCAGCATGCCGATGGCCGAGCGCGCCAGATCGCGCGCCTCCTGGCTCTCGAGCAGGTCGGTGAGGAAGCTGCGGTCGAGCTTGATCGAGTCCACCGGCAGCCGCTTCAGGTAGGTGAGCGAGGAGTAGCCGGTGCCGAAGTCATCGAGCGCCAGGCTCAGGCCCATCGCCGCGAGGGCGTTGAGCCGCTGCTCCACCTCGCGCGGCTCGTCCATCAGCAGGCTCTCGGTGATCTCGAGCTTCAGGCCGCTGGGCGGCATGCCGGTCTGCGCCAGCACCTCGCGCACTTCATCGACGAAGTCGGGCCGCTGGAACTGGTGCACCGACACATTCACGCTCACCACCGACACCGGCACGCCATCCCGGCGCCACTCCATGAACTGCCGACAGGCCTCGCGCAGCACCCAGCTGCCGATCGGCGAGATCAGCCCGGTTTCCTCGGCCAGCGGAATGAACCGCCCGGGCGGGACCATGCCGCGCTCGGGATGCTGCCAGCGGATCAGGGCCTCGCAGCCCTTGACCACGCCGGAGCGGGCCTCCACCAGCGGTTCGTAGTGCAGCAGGAACTCGCCGCGCGCCAGGGCCCGCCGGATCTCGGTGTCGAGCTCGGCGCGGCGCACGGCTTCGGCCTGCATGTCGGCGAGGTAGATGGCCACCGAGCCCTGGCCCTTGGCCTTGGCGCGGTACATCGCCATGTCGGCGTGGCGCAGCAGCTCGGCCGGGTCGCTGCCCTGGTCGGGGTAGCTGGCGATGCCGATGCAGGCATTGATGTAGCGGTTGGCCCCGGCGAGCTCGAAGGGCCGGGCCAGCGTGGCCACCAGCTGCTCGGCCTGCGCCCGCGCCGCGTCGTCATCCACCGCCGAGAGCGCGAGCGCGAACTCGTCGCCGCCCAGGCGGGCCACCACGCCGCGTTCGCCCAGGGTCTCGCGCAGCCGGCGCCCGACCTCGCCGAGCATGCGGTCGCCGGCGGCATGGCCGAGGCTGTCGTTGATGTGGGAGAAGCCGTCCAGATCGACGAAGAGCACGGTCTCGCGCCCGCCTTCGGCTTGAGCGCGGCTCAGCCGTTCGCCGAGCTGCTCCAGGAAATTCGGCCGGTTGGGCAAACCGGTGAGCGAGTCGATGTTGGCGCGCACTTCCAGCAAGGCGGCCCGCCGTGCAGCCTCCAGCCCGACCGCCAGGCGGCCGGCCAGGCCGGTGATCAGGGCCTGCTCGGACGCCGTGAGCGGCGTGCCCGCATCGCGCGCGGCGAGCAGCGCGCCGGCCATCTGGCCATTGGCGATCACCGGCTCCAGCCGCGCGGGAAGATCCGGCCGAGGCCGCAGCGCCTGCGCGCCGGGGGGCGCTTCCGGGGCGATCACCCGGCCGCCCTCGGCCGTGCTCTGGTCGAGCCATTGCGCCTCGGGGGCCGGGAGCAGCCGATCCTGCCGCTGGCCGCCCTCGCCCTGGCAGAGCCACCAGCCGCCCTCATCGGCCACGGCCACGGCCACGGCCGCGCCCGGCAGTCCGCGCACCATCAGGTCTCGGGCGATGCCGGCGATCTCGCGCGCCGGCCGGCCCTCCAGGATCAGCTGGTCGATCCGGGCCAGCGCGCCCAGGGTGTCGAACTGTTGAGCCAGACCCTCGGCCATCCGGTTGAAGGAGCGGCCGAGCAGGGCGAATTCACTGTCGCCGCTGACCGCCACCCGATGGCCGAAGTCCCGCTCGGCCAGCCGCTCGGTAGCCTGGGTGAGCGACTGCAGCGGTCCGAGGGTGCGCCGGACCGCCACCAGCGCGAGCAGCAGGGCGCTCATCAGCGCCAGCAGGGCGGCGGGCAGCACGGCCTGGTTGAGCTGCTGCTCCGCGGTGCGGGCGATCCGCACCGGCTGGGTGAGCACGAGCAGCCAGCTCTCGGTGTCGAACCGCGACTTCAGGAACACCTCCCCGAAGACGCTGCTCTGGTCTTCCTCGCCCGTCCACGCCACCCGGCCCAGCACCTGGTTGGCTGGCCGCGCGCCGAGCTGATCCAGCACGCTGCGTGGCAGTGGGCGCTCACAGAAGATCGGCTGGACCCGGGCATCCAGGGCGCAGAAGGTGGCATTGGCCGCCTGCAGGTCGGTGCCTGCCCAGAGCACGGCGCGGTTCAGGCGCATGGCCAGCGTGGATCCGGATGGGGCCCCAGCGGTGCCGGCTTCCGGCCGCAGCAGCCAGACCTCGGCGGGTCCCGGGCCGTCGGCGCCCAGCACCGCCAGGCTCGCCCGCCCGGCTTGCGGACGGGGCTGCGCCGCGAGGCCCGCGGGCGGCGCATCGGGCTGACCGGGCAGGGCCCAGGCAGGCGCCCCGGAGACCGGCAGGCGGGCCACCCGGTCGAAGGGCGTGGCCGCGTCAGCCATCAGGCCGGCGATGTCCTGTCGCTCGATCCGGCTGGCGGCCATCCCGTCATAGGCGATGAGCCGTTCGATCATGACCTGGGTGAGCGAGTCGATGGATTCGCCCAGGCCCGCGTAGTGGCGCGCCAGCAGCGCCTCGCGGGCCTGATGCTGGCCCACGCCCAGGGTGATCGCCGCCGGCAGGATGCCCAGCAGCAGAAAAGCCAGCAGCATCCGCCGGGCCACCCGGGTGCCGAGCGCGCTGCCCAGCCAGGAAGCCGCGGCCGGCGCGCTCACTTGTTGCTCGCCGTGGGGTCGAGGTCCCGCGCGAAGCCGGTGAACCGGCCGTTCAGGCCCCGGACCACATCATCCAGCGCCGTGTCATCGGAAATCCTGACGGCCGTCTGGCCATCGGGCCCGATGCTGTAGAGGTCGTAGTCGGTGTTCAGCGGCTTGAGGTTCTTGCGCTGCCGCGCCTGGCCGTTGCCCTTCTCGACCTCGAGGTTGAAGTACTGGTAGGGGCGGCCCCACGGGTCGGCAACCCCGCCGCGGCCGATTTCATCGAGGCTCTCCGGCAGGCGCCGGTTGTTCAGTTCGAAGCTCTTGATGCGGTTGGAAAGCTCGAGGATGTCGCTCACGGCGGTGGCCGCCTTGGTGCGGTCCAGGTAGCGGTCGTAGGCCCTCACCGCGAAGGTGGCGATGACGGCGACGATGCCCACGGCCACCATCACCTCCAGCATGGTGTAGCCGAGTTCGCGCAGACGCGCGCGGCGCCGGGCGGCGGCGTCCTCGCGGGCGCAGGGGGTGGCGGGCAGCCCGGGGGCGCCGCGCGGCACGGGCGGAATGTCGCTCATGCGGCCGATGATCGGCCGCGCCCCGCGCGGCTGACCAGCGGGCCGGGATGGAAGGCCCGCGGGTCCGGTTGAACGGCCCTGCGGCGTTGACACCGCCTCACTGGAGGGTGAGACCGGTCTCGCGCACGAAGCGCGCCCAGCGCTCGGTCTCGCGCGCCACCAGGGCATCCACCTCGGCCGGCGTGCCGGGCGGCAGGGGGCTGCCGCCGATGGTCTCGATGCGGGCGATCACCTCGGGGTCGGCCAGCGCCCGGGCCACCTCGGCGGCCAGCCGCTGAAGGGCAGGGCGGGGCGTGCCCGCCGGCGCCATGAAGGCGTACCACGAGATGACCGGCGCCTCGGGGAAGCCGGCCTCGGCAATGGTGGGCAGGTCGGGGAACTGCGGATTGCGGGTAGGCGCCGCCACCGCCAGCGCCCGCATCTTGCCGGCCTTCACCTGCGGCGCGGCCACGCCGAAGGGCATCAGCGCGAACTCGATCCGGCCCGCGATCAGGTCGGGCACCACCGGCGGATAGCCCTTGTAGCCCACCGGGGTGAGCTGGATGCCGGTCTGCTTGCGCAGCATCTCCACCCCCAGGGTCTGCGAGGTGCCGTTGCCGGCATTGGCATAGTTGAACTGGCCCGGGCGGGCGCGGGCCAGCGCGACGAAGTCCTTCAGGCTGCGGGCCTCGACGCTGTTGGCCACCACCACCAGGTTGGGCACCTGACCGAGCATGGCGATGCCGGCGAAGTCGCGCGAGGGATGCCACGACAGCTTCTGGAAGGCCGGCAGCGTCGCATGCGAGAGCGTGGCCAGCAGCAGGGTGTGGCCGTCGGGATCGGCCCGCGCCACCGCCTCGGTGCCGATGCTGCCACCGGCCCCCGGCCGGGCCTCCACCACCACCGGCTGGCCGAGCGCGGCGGCAAGCCGGTCGCTGACCGCCCGCGCCATCAGGTCGACGATGCCGCCGCCGGGGAAGGGCACGATGATCCGGACGGGTTTGTTCGGCGACCAGGCCGCCGGTGACTGGGCCTGCGCCGGCGCCTGCGCGGCGGCCAGGCCCAGCGTCAGGCCCAGGGTGATCAGGATTCGGATGGCAAGCGGTTTCATGCGTTTCCTTCGGGGCGTGGCGGCCAGCCCCGGCCGCGCCGTTCCATGATGCAATCGGCGCCCGTCAGCGCACATCCCCGAGGCGACCGCCATGTTCCAGAACGCTCTCTTCCAGGGTCACCGCATCCTCGTCACCGGTGGCGGCACCGGCCTGGGCAAGGCCATGGCCGGCCGCCTGCTGCAGCTGGGCGCCGGCATCGTGATCTGCGGCCGCCGCAAGGGCGTGCTCGATGCCACCGCCGCCGAGCTCATGGCGCAGCACGGCGGCCAGGTCGATACCGTGGCCTGCGATGTGCGCGACGCCGCGGCGGTTGACGAGATGATGGACGACATCTTCGCCGCCGGCCCGCTCACCGGCCTGATCAACAACGCCGCCGGCAACTTCATCAGCCGCACCGAAGACCTCTCGCCACGCGGCTTCGACGCCGTGGCCAACACCGTCATGCACGGCACCTTCTATGTCACCCATGCCGCCGGCCGCCGCTGGATCGCGGCCGGGCGCCAGGGCACGGTGCTCTCGATCATCGTCACCTGGGTCTGGACCGGCTCGCCCTTCGTGGTGCCTTCGGCGATGTCCAAGGCCGGCATCGATGTCATGACCAAGTCGCTGGCGGTGGAGTGGGGCCGCTACGGCATCCGCCTGAACGCCATCGCCCCCGGCATCTTCCCCACCGAGGGCGCGGGCGCCCGGCTACGGCCGGTGCCCGGAACCCCCGGGGTCGAGACCACCCACAACCCCATGGGCCGGCTCGGCCGCATGGCCGAGCTCACCGACCTGGCGGCCTTCCTGATGGCGCCGGGCTGCGAGTGGCTCACCGGCCAGACCATCGCCATCGACGGGGCCAACTGGTTGGCCAACGGCGCCTACTTCAAGCAGTATCTCGACTGGACCGACGAGCAGTGGGCTCAGGCCCGCGCCCGCATCAAGGAAGCCAACGACCGCGACAAGGCGCAGCGATCCACCTGAGCCCACCGGCCTCGCGCGGCGCCTTTCACGGCGCCCTCTGCCCGCCTGCCCCTCCCGCCCCGTTTGCCGCCCCGTTTGCCGCCCGCCCCGAAACCCCCCGCCCGGAACGCCGCCATGAAGCTCTTCCATTCCCCCGCCTCGCCCTATGTCCGCAAGTGCATGGTGGTCGCCCATGAAACCGGCCTGGCCGCGCGCATCGAGCTGCTGCCCTCGGCCGCCCACCCGGTCAACCGCGATCGCAGCATCGTCGAGCGCAATCCGCTGGGCAAGGTGCCCACGCTGATCACCGACGAGGGTGACGCGCTCTACGACAGCCGGGTGATCTGCGAGTACCTTGACGCCCACGCCGGCGCGCGGCTGTTCCCGGCCAGCGGCTCGGCGCGCTGGCGCGCGCTCACCGACCAGGCGCTGGGCGACGGCATCCTCGACGCGGCGCTGCTGGTGCGCTACGAGACCGCCATGCGGCCCGAGCCGCTGCGCTGGTCCGACTGGACCGCCGGCCAGCTCGACAAGATCCACACCGGCCTGGCCCGCCTCGAGGCCCAGGCCGAGGGCCTGGCCGGCCGGGTCGACATCGGCACCATCACCCTCGGCTGCGTGCTCGGCTACCTCGACCTGCGCTTCGCCCATCTCGCCTGGCGCGATGCGCATCCCCGCGCCGCGGCCTGGTTCGAGGGCTTCAACGCCAGGCCGGCCATGCAGGCCACCCTGCCGAAGGCCTGACACCGCCGCGCCGGTCATGACGCTCACCGAGCTGCTCGCCCGCCACCCCCGGCCGCACGAGCCCGCGGTCCACGACCGCGATCGCGCGTTCACTCCCGCCCAGCTGGCCGACGAGAGCGCGCGGCTGGCCGGGGCGCTGCACGCGCTGGGTGTGGGCCGCGGTGATCGGGTGGCGGTCTGGCTGCCCAATGCCACGGCCTGGCTGGCCGCCTTCTTCGCCTGCGCGCGCCTGGGCGCGATCGCGGTGGCGGTGAACACCCGCTTCCGCTCGGCCGAGCTCGCCGACATCCTCGGGCGCTCGGGCTCGCGGGTGCTGGTCACCTGGCCGGCCTTCACCCGCGCCGATTTCGTCGCCATCCTGGCCGGCTGTCCGGCCGAGTCGCTCGCCGCGCTCGAGGCGGTCATCGCCTACGACGAAGACGAGCCGCAGGCCGCGGCCCGGCTGGCCGAGCTGCGCGCCGCGCTGCCCACCCGCGTGCAGCTCAGCCGCTATGCGTCCTGCGTGGCCGGCGAACCCTTCCGCGAGGACCGCGCCGAGCCGCAGCTGGGCTGCGCCATCTTCACCACCTCGGGCACCACCAAGGCGCCCAAGTTCGTGCTGCACGACCAGCGCACCCTGGTGGGCCACGCCGGTGATGTGGTCCGCGCCTGGGGCATCGACGCCGTCTCCTCCATGCTGCTCGCGCCGCCGCTCTGTGGCGTGTTCGGGGTGTGCAACGCGCTGGCCATGCTGGCGGCCGGGCGGCCCTTCGCCATGATGCCGGCCTGGGATGCGCGGCTGGCTGCCGAGCTGATCGCGCGTCACCAGTGCACGCACATGAACGCCACCGACGAGGCGATCGACCAGCTGCTGGCCCTGCATGAGCGCACGCCGGCCTATCCCAGCCTGCGCTTCGTGGGCTACGCCGCCTTCAATCCGGCGCTGGCCGACCTCTTCGAGCGCGCCGACGCGCGCGGTCTGCGGGTGGTGGGCCTGTACGGCATCAGCGAGATCCAGGCGCTGTTTTCGCGCCAGTCCGAACACGCCCCGCCCGAGGAGCGCCGTCTGGCGGGCGGGCGCCCGGTGAGCCCGCTCGCGCAGGTGCGCGCCCGCGACCCCGAGACCGGCCGGGTGCTGCCTCATGGCGAGTCGGGCGAGCTCGAGTTTCTCGCCCCTGGCTCGATCATGGTCGAGTACTTCGGCAACCCGCAGGCCACCGCGCAGGCCCGCGATGCCGAGGGCTGGTACCGCTCCGGCGACCTCGGCCACACCACCGCCGACGGCCGCTTCGTGTTCCTCGCCCGCATCGGCGATTCGCTGCGCCTGGGCGGCTTCCTGGTCAGCCCGGCCGAGATCGAGGAGTGCGTGCAGCAGGTGCGCGGCATCGACGGCTGCCAGGTGGTGGGCGTGACCACCGCGGGCGCGCTGCGGCCGGTGGCCTTCGTCACGCTGCGGCCCGGCGCCGTGCTCGACGAGGCCGCGGTCTGCGCGCATGTGGCCGCGCGCCTGGCCCGCTACAAGGTCCCGGCGCGGGTGTTCGCCATCGACGCCTTTCCGGTCACCGAGGGCACCAACGCCACCAAGATCCAGAAGCACCGACTGCGTGACCTTGCCCAGGAGCACCTGTGACCGACATCGCCGCCCTCGAAGCCCGCCTGCGCGGGCTGTTCTCCGACCTCATCGGCCTGACCCTCGTTCAGGCCGAGCCCGACCGGGTGGTGGCCACCCTGCGGGTGCGGCCCGACCTCTGCACCGCCGGCGGCATCCTGCACGGCGGGGCGATCATGGCCTTTGCCGACACGCTGGGCGCGGTGGCCACGGTGCTCAACATCCCCGAGGGCGCCGGCACCGCCACCATCGAGTCCAAGACCAACTTCTTTCGCCCCGCGCCGGTGGAGACCACGGTCACCGGCACCACCACGCCGCTGAACAAGGGCCGTCGCACCCAGACCTGGGAAACCCGCGTGACCAGCGCCGAGGGCAAGCTGGTGGCGGTGGTCACGCAGACCCAGATGGTGCTCTGAGCCGGCCGGTCGCGGGCGGCGCGCGGCGGCGTCGGGCTGCCGGCAGCCGCGGCGGCGCGCCCGCCCGGCCTCACACCCCGGTGGGTCGGGCCAGGGTCTCGGCGCGGTCCACCGAGCGCACCGGCAGGTCGCGCACCTCGCCGCCCTTGAGCAGCCGAAGCGTGACCTCGGTGCCGGCCGGCCCCAGGCCCCAGAGCCGCCGGTAGAAATCGGCCTGGCTGGCCACCCGCTGGCCGCCCACCGACAGCACGATGTCGCCGGGATCCACGCCGGCGCGCTCGGCCGGGCTGCCGCGCGAGACCCGCACCACCATCAGGTTGCCGCGGACGAACTCCGTGCTCATGCCCAGCCAGGGCTGCGCCGGGGCGGCGCGCCGGCCCTGCGCGAGGAGGTCGGCGAGGATCGGCTTGAGCAGGTTCACCGGCACGAAGAGATTGCCCGGCAGTCCGCGGCGGTCTTCGCCGGCATCGTTCACCACCAGCGAGCCGATGCCCACCAGCCGACCGTCGCCGGCGATCAGCGCCGCGCCGCTCCAGTTGTTCACCGGCGGGAAGGTGAAGATCGGCCGTTCCAGCAGGTACTCCCAGCTGCCCGCGAAGGGCTTGCGCGACACCACCACCAGCTCGGTGGCCTCGCGCTCGCCCTGGCCCACCGTGAGCACGGTGTCGCGCTCGGCCACCCGGTCGGAGTCGCCGAGCTCCAGCGCGGGCAGGCCCAGGGGCAGCGCGGTGCGCACCAGACCGAAGCCGCTGGCATGGTCGTAGCCGGCCACCGTGGCCGGCAGGCGCCGGCCATCGCCGGTGGTGACCTCCACGGTCTCGGTCTCGAGCAGCAGATAGCCGATGGTGAGCACCAGCCGCTCGCCGATCACCACGCCCGAGCCGCTGCGCCGCGGACCGAGCGAGGCGGCGCTGGGCGCGTCGGCGATCGCCGTGGCGTCCACCCGCACCACTGCGGCCACGGCCGTGGCCCGCCGGACGGGGTCGCTCGCGGCAGCGCCCGGCCCGGGGTTGGGGGCCGGGGGCGTCTGGGCATGGAGTGCCGCGCTGCCGAGCAGGCTGATGCACAGGCAGATCAACCGGACGGGGGCGCGCATGACGGTCTCCGGGGTGAGAGGGGTCTGCACCGGATGATGCGCCGCCCGGGCTGCGGGCGGATGCTGCGGCGCAACGCCGCGTGGGGTCTTTGGTCCGGATGCCATCCGGTGATGGACAGCGCGCAGCAGGGTCTGATTTGACCCTCTTGGGGCAAACCCTTAAAATCTCAAGTCTTTGCCTGTCGCAAGCCGACGCAATCATGTTCGTTGCCGTGGGCTTGCAGGTTGGAGCCGTCAGTGTGCTCGGTGTTCTCACCGGACTGATGTTCAACTGGACGAGCGCGCTTTTTTTCGCGCTCGGCGGCATGGCGGCGGTGGTGCCCAACGGGTTGTTCGCCCTGAGGCTCGCCCTGCAGAAAGGTCGCTCGCCGGAGTCCTATCCGGCGGTGTTCTTCCTGGGCGAGTTCGCCAAGATCGGTCTCACCGCCGGTCTGCTGGCCTGGGCGGTTCATGTCATCCCCGAGGTCCGGTGGTTGCCACTGGTCCTGGGGCTGATCGTGGCCCTGAAGGCGCCGCTGTTCGCGCTGCTGCTGGTCCGGGATGCGCCACTGAACTGGCCGCCCGGGGGCAGTGGTCCTGAAGTACCGAGGTCGTCAACGGATACCTAGAAGCACACAGAAGCCATGGCAGCCGACGCTCACGCACCCACCCCCTCCGAGTACATCGTCCATCACCTCACCCATTTCAATGGCACCGGTGAGGCGCAGAAGTCCATCGTCGACTTCTCGGTGATCAACTGGGACACGGTGTTCTTCTCGGTGCTGCTCGCCGTGGTCACGGCTTTCCTGCTGGCGCGCGCCGCCAGCAAGGTCACCTCGGGCGTGCCGGGCCGCTTCGTGGGCGCCATCGAGTCGCTGGTCGAGTTCGTGCACGAGCAGGCGCGTTCCATCGTCAAGGGCGACATCTCCTACATCGCGCCGCTGGCCCTCACCTCGTTCGTCTGGATCGTCCTGATGAACGCCATGGACTTCCTGCCGCTCGACCTGCTGCCCAAGCTCTGGGAGGGCTACTACGTCGCCACCGGTCGCGACCCGCACCATGCCTATCTGCGGGTGGTGCCCACGGCCGACCTCAACGGCACGCTGTCGCTGTCCATCGTGGTGCTGTGCGCGTCCATCTACTACGGCATCAAGATCAAGCACCCCGGCGGCTTCATCCATGAGCTGTTCTCGGCGCCCTTCGGCAGCGGCATCCTGCTGGCCCCGTTCAACTTCGCGCTGCAGCTCATCGAGTACGCCGCGAAGACCGTGTCGCTCGGCATGCGGCTGTTCGGCAACATGTTTGCCGGCGAGCTGGTGTTCATGCTGATCGCGCTGCTCGGCGCCACCGCCACCTGGTGGGGTTTCGGCCTGCACTTCCTCACCGGTCTGGGCTGGGCCATCTTCCACATCCTGATCGTCGTGCTGCAGGGCTTCATCTTCATGATGCTCACCCTGGTGTACATCGGCCAGGCCCACGAGGGCCACTGACCGGCCGGTCCGCCGCCGCTTCCGCTTCACCTCTTTTCAACCTCAAGTTCCTGTCGCTTTCAAACCAAGGAGTCATCATGACCAACGTCGCTCTGGTTGCCATCGCTTGCGGTCTCATCATCGGTCTGGGCGCGCTCGGCGCGTGCATCGGGATCGGCATGATGGGTGGCAAGTACATCGAAGGCGCCGCCCGCCAGCCCGAACTCATGGACAAGCTGCAGACCAAGATGTTCCTGCTTGCCGGTCTGATCGACGCCGCGTTCCTGATCGGCGTGGGCATCGCGATGATGTTCGCCTTCGCCAACCCGTTCAAAGGCTGAACCGGGTTCCATCCTCCCGACTTCTCCAGTAAAGGAAGTCAGTCGTGAACATCAATGCGACGTTGATCGTCCAGATCGTCGTCTTCGTGGCGCTCTGGTGGTTCACCGCCAGGTTCGTCTGGCCGCCGATCACCCGGTCCCTCGATGAGCGCAGCAAGCGCATCGCCGATGGCCTGGCGGCTGCCGACAAGGCCAAGGCAGACCTTGCCTCGGCCGAGCGCCGCGTGGCCGACGAGCTCAAGCAGGCCCGCGACGGCGCGGCCGAGGTGCGTTCGGGCGCCGAGCGCCAGGCGGGCCAGCTGCTCGAGGAAGCCCGTGCCGAAGCCGGCCGGATCGTGGCGGCGGCCAAGAAGGCCGCGGAAGACGAAGCCGCCCTGGCTGCCCAGCGCGCCAAGGACCAGCTTCGTGAACAGGTCGCCCAGCTGGCGGTTGCCGGCGCCGAGCGAATCCTGCGCCGCGAGATCGACGCGAACCGTCACGCCGATCTGCTGGCCGACCTGAAGAACGAACTGCGCTAGGACCCGAGCATGGCCGAGTCACTCACCATCGCCCGCCCCTACGCCGAAGCGGTCTTCAAGCTGGCCCGCGACGCGGGTTCGCTGCCCTCGTGGTCCGATGCCCTGTCGCGTCTGGCCGCGGTGGCCGGCAACGACGCCGCGCGCGAACTGCTGGGCAACCCCCGGCTGAGCACCGCCCAGGTGTCGCAGCTGGTGGCCGAGGCCTGCGGGCCGCTCGAGCCGCAGCAGTTCAACTTCGTGCAGGTGCTGGCCGAGAACGAGCGGCTGTCGGTCCTGCCGGACATCGCCCGGCACTTCGAGACCCTGCGCAGCGGTCACGAGAACATCGTCGACGCCCATGTCACCTCGGCGTTTCCGCTCACCGACGCCCAGGTGGCCGAGGTGACCGGCACGCTGCAGGCGAAGTACGGCCGGCAGGTGAAGGTCACGGTATCGGTCGATGCCGATCTCATCGGAGGGGTCTCCGTGCGGGTCGGCGACGAGGTCATGGATGCGTCGGTGCGCGGCAAGCTCGCGCAGCTGGCAGGCGTGCTGAAGGCATAACGCGGCGGCTTTCACCGGCGCGCACCAAGGAATCAGGAGAGTCTCATGCAGCTCAATCCGGCTGAGATCAGCGAACTTCTCAAGAGCAAGATCCAGAACCTGCAGGTGTCCGCGGACACCCGCAACCAGGGCACCGTGGTGTCCGTCACCGACGGCATCTGCCGCATCCACGGCCTGTCCGATGTGATGCAGGGCGAGATGATCGAGTTCCCCGGCAACACCTTCGGCCTGGCGCTGAACCTCGAGCGCGACTCGGTGGGCGCGGTGGTGCTCGGCGAATACGAGCACATCTCCGAAGGCGACACCGTCAAGGCCACCGGCCGCATTCTCGATGTGCCGGTGGGCCCCGAGCTCATCGGCCGAGTGGTCAACTCGCTCGGCCAGCCCATCGACGGCAAGGGCCCGATCAACGCCAAGCTCACCGATGTGATCGAGAAGGTGGCGCCGGGCGTGATCGCGCGCCAGTCGGTGTCGCAGCCGGTGCAGTCGGGCCTGAAGGCCATCGACGCCATGGTGCCGGTCGGCCGCGGCCAGCGCGAGCTGATCATCGGTGACCGCCAGACCGGCAAGACCGCGGTGGCCATCGACACCATCATCAACCAGAAGGGCAAGGGCCTCTACTGCGTGTACGTGGCCATCGGCCAGAAGGCCTCCACCGTGGCCAATGTGGTGCGCAAGCTCGAAGAGAACGGCGCCATGGCCTACACCATCGTGGTGGCCGCCACCGCCTCCGAGTCGGCCGCCATGCAGTACATCGCCGCCTACTCGGGCTGCACCATGGGCGAGTACTTCCGCGACCGCGGTGAAGACGCCCTGATCGTCTACGACGACCTGTCCAAGCAGGCCGTGGCCTATCGGCAGGTCTCGCTGCTGCTGCGCCGCCCGCCGGGCCGTGAAGCCTACCCGGGTGACGTGTTCTACCTGCACTCCCGGCTGCTCGAGCGCGCCGCCCGCGTGAACGCCGACTATGTCGAGAAGTTCACCAACGGCGAGGTCAAGGGCAAGACCGGCTCGCTCACCGCGCTGCCGGTCATCGAGACCCAGGCCGGCGACGTGTCGGCCTTCGTGCCCACCAACGTGATCTCCATCACCGACGGCCAGATCTTCCTCGAGACCGACCTGTTCAACGCCGGCATCCGGCCCGCCATCAACGCCGGCATCTCGGTGTCGCGGGTGGGCGGCGCGGCCCAGACCGACATCATCAAGAAGCTCGGCGGCGGCGTGCGTCTGGCGCTCGCGCAGTACCGCGAGCTCGCGGCCTTCGCGCAGTTCGCGTCCGACCTCGACGAAGCCACCCGCAAGCAGCTCGAGCGCGGTCGTCTGGTCACCGAGCTGATGAAGCAGCCCCAGTACCAGCCGCTGCAGGTCTGGGAGATGGCGCTGACCCTGTTCGGCATCAACAACGGCTACTTCGACGATGTCGATGTCGCCAAGGCCCTCGCGGCCGAGAAGGCGCTGCGCGAGCATGCCCGTGCCAAGTTCGGCGGGCTGGTCGAGGCGATCGAGCGCGACAAGAAGTTCAGCAAGGAGATCGAGGCGCAGATGCACGAGCTCCTGAAGGACTTCAAGAAGACCGGCGCTTACTGACGCAGCCGCTCCGGACGGCGCCCCGCCGCGGCGGGGCGTCCCCATCCACGGCGCCGACACCGCCCAACGAGGACCCCACAAGGACCCCACATGCCCGGAAGCAAAGAGATCCGGACCAAGATCAAGAGCGTGCAGAACACGCGCAAGATCACCAAGGCGATGGAGATGGTCGCGGCCTCCAAGATGCGCAAGGCGCAGGAGCGCATGCGTCGGGCGCGCCCCTACGCGGACAAGATCCGCAACATCGCGGCGCACCTGGCCACCGCCAACCCCGAGTACCGCCATCCCTTCCTGGTCCACCACGACTCCGTGAAGGCCGCCGGCCTGATCGTGGTCACCACCGACAAGGGCCTGTGCGGCGGCCTGAACACCAACATCCTGCGGGCGGTCACCGCCAAGCTGAAGGAACTCAGCAACGCGGGTGAGACGGTGATCACCACCGCCGTCGGCAGCAAGGGCCTGGGCTTCCTGAACCGCATCGGCGCCAAGGTGGTGTCGCAGGTGGTCCAGATGGGCGACACCCCGCACCTCGAGAAGCTGATCGGGCCGATCAAGGTGCAGCTCGATGCCTATACCCGGGGCGAGATCGACCAGGTCTTTCTCTGCTACACCCGCTTCATCAACACCATGAAGCAGGAGCCGGTGATCGAGCAGCTGCTGCCGCTGTCGCCGGAGCGTCTGCAGGAGACCTCGCGCGAGTACTCCTGGGACTACCTCTACGAGCCCGATGCGCAGGCCGTGCTCGATGACCTTCTGGTGCGCTACATCGAATCGCTGGTGTATCAGGCGGTGGCCGAGAACATGGCCAGCGAGCAGAGCGCGCGCATGGTGGCCATGAAGGCGGCCTCCGACAACGCCAAGAAGGTCATCAACGACCTGCAGCTCACCTACAACAAGGCCCGTCAGGCCGCGATCACCAAGGAACTCTCCGAGATCGTGGCCGGCGCGGCGGCGGTTTGATTCCGGCCGGGTCCGCACGCAGGCAGCCCCCGGAACGCAAGACATTCAGAGACTGAGGAAACAACATGGCTCAAGGGCAAATCGTTCAGTGCATCGGCGCGGTGGTCGACATCCAGTTCCCGCGCGACAGCATGCCGAAGGTCTATGACGCGCTGGTCCTCGGCGACGCCGGCGATTCGCTGGCCGAGAAGGGCCTGACCTTCGAGGTGCAGCAGCAGCTCGGCGACGGCGTGGTCCGCACCATCGCCATGGGATCGTCCGACGGTCTGCGCCGCGGCATGCCGGTGATCGGCACCGGCAAGGGCATCGAAGTGCCGGTGGGCACCGCCACCCTCGGCCGCATCATGGATGTGCTCGGTCGTCCCATCGACGAAGCCGGCCCCATCGCCACCGAAGAGCGCCGCGCCATCCACCAGGTGGCCCCGAAGTTCGACGAGCTCTCGCCCTCGGTGGAGCTGCTGCCCACCGGCATCAAGGTGATCGACCTGATCTGCCCGTTCGCCAAGGGCGGCAAGATCGGTCTGTTCGGCGGCGCCGGCGTGGGCAAGACCGTGAACATGATGGAGCTCATCAACAACATCGCGAAGAGCTACGGCGGCTACTCGGTGTTCGCCGGCGTGGGTGAGCGCACCCGCGAGGGCAACGACTTCTACCATGAGATGGAGGAGTCCAAGGTGCTCGACAAGGTGGCCATGGTGTTCGGCCAGATGAACGAGCCCCCGGGCAACCGTCTGCGCGTGGCGCTCACCGGCCTGACCATGGCCGAGAAGTTCCGCGACGAGGGCCGCGACATTCTCCTGTTCGTCGACAACATCTACCGCTACACGCTGGCCGGCACCGAGGTCTCGGCGCTGCTCGGCCGGATGCCTTCCGCGGTGGGCTACCAGCCCACCCTGGCCGAAGAAATGGGCCGTCTGCAGGAGCGCATCACCTCCACCAAGGTGGGCTCGATCACCTCCATCCAGGCGGTGTATGTGCCGGCCGACGACCTCACCGACCCGTCGCCCGCCACCACCTTCGCCCACCTCGACGCCACCGTGGTGCTGTCGCGGGACATCGCCGCGCTGGGCATCTACCCCGCGGTCGACCCGCTCGACTCCACCTCGCGCCAGCTCGACCCCAATGTGATCGGCGAGGAGCACTACACCACCACCCGCCGGGTGCAGACCACCCTGCAGCGCTACAAGGAACTGCGCGACATCATCGCCATTCTGGGCATGGACGAGCTCTCCCCCGAGGACAAGCTCGCGGTGGCCCGGGCGCGCAAGATCCAGCGATTCCTGTCGCAGCCCTTCAATGTGGCCGAGATCTTCACCGGCTCGCCCGGCAAGATCGTGCCGCTGAAGGAAACCATCCGCGGCTTCAAGATGATCGTCGACGGCGAGTGCGACGCGCTGCCCGAGCAGGCCTTCTACATGGTCGGCACCATCGACGAGGCCTTCGAGAAGGCCAAGTCCCTGTAATCGCCCGACCGCCTCGGGGCTGGCGCCGCGCCTGACGCGGCCGGCCCCCGGCGGGCTCCGGAAGGATCCCCCCATGGCCAGCACCATTCATGTCGATGTCGTCAGCGCCGAGGCCTCGATCTTCGAGGGCGAGGCGGAATTCGTCGCGCTGCCCGGCGAAACCGGCGAGCTCGGCATCTATCCGCAGCACACCCCGCTGATCACCCGCATCCGCCCGGGCGCGGTGCGCATCAAGGTGGCCGGCCGCAGCGACGAAGAGTTCGTCTTCGTGGCGGGCGGCATCCTCGAGGTTCAGCCCAGCCGGGTCACCGTGCTGGCCGATACCGCCATCCGCGGCCACGACCTCGACGAAGCCAAGGCCGAGAGCGCCAAGAAGGCCGCCGAAGAGGCCATGGCCAACGCCAAGACCGACATCGATTTCGCCCGCGCGCAATCGGAGTTCGCGGTCATGGCGGCGCAGATCGCCGCGCTGCGGCGACTGCGCGGCAACAAGAACTAGAAGCCGGCGCACACGCCATCGGCCCGCGGGTCGGTGGCGCCTTCAATCACGCCACCGGGGTGCACCTGCACCGCGCCCGCGTGGCCCATCATGTCCTCATACCCGCCCACCACCTGCACATCGTGGCCGGCGGCGCGCAGCCTGGCGATCACCGCCGGCTCCACCCGCGATTCGATCTTCAGGTTGGTGCTCTCCTCGCCCCAGGTGCGCCCGAGCAGCCAGCGCGGCGCGCTGACCGCCGCCTGCAGGTTCTGCCCGAAGAGCACATGGCGGCTGAACACCGCCGCCTGGGTTTGCGGCTGACCCTCGCCGCCCATGGTGCCGTAGGCCAGGGTGCGGCCATCACGCAGGCGGGCCATCGCCGGGTTGAGGGTATGGAAGGGCAGGCGGCCCGGCCCGAGCTGGTTGGGGCCGGGGCCCAGGGTGAAGCTCGCGCCCCGGTTCTGCCAGTTGACGCCTGATCCGGCCAGCACCACGCCGCTGCCGAATTCCCAGTAGATGCTCTGGATGTAGCTGCACACCCGCCCGGAAGCGTCGGCGGTGCCCATCCAGATGGTGTCACCGGGCAGGGTGGGCTGCGGCCAGGGCGCGGCCCGGCGCGGGTCGATCCGCGCCGCGCGGGCGGCGAGTGACGCATCCGACAGGAAGGCCTGCGGATCGGCACCGCGCACCGCCATCAGGGCAGGATCGCCCACATGGGCATTGCGCCACAGGAAGGCCTGCTTGGTGGACTCCACCAGCCCGTGCAGATGCTCGAAGCCCTCGGCCTCGGTCACGCCCAGCCGGTCGAAGATGCCCAGGATGGCCAGCGAGGACACGCCCTGCGTGGGCGGGGGCTGGTTGAAGAGGCGGCCAGCCGACACGGCGACCGACAGGGCCGGCACCACTTCGGCGCGGCAGGACTCCAGGTCCGCCAACCGAACCGGGCTGCCGACTTTCTCGAGATCGGCCGCCATGCTGCGGGCGAGGTCGCCCCGGTAGAAATCATCGAGCCCGGCACGGCCGAGCTGCTCCAGGGTGTCGCCCAGCCGCGGATTGGCGATGACCTCGTTGAGCGCGGGCAGGCCGCGCGGCGCGAAGGTCTCGGCAAACCCGCTCACCGGCGCGCACTCGGCCCATTTGCTGGCGGTGAGGGCCACCTGCGATCGGGTCACCGGCACGCCCTGGCGGGCGTGATGTCGGGCCTCGGCGAGCAGCCGAGGCAGCGGCAGCGGCTTGCCCCAGGGCGCCGCCACGGCCAGCGCGCGCGCCCAGCCGCCCACCGCGCCGGCTGCTGTGAGCGCCGCCCTCGGTCCGCGGGTGGGGATGGCGGCATCGCCGTGCTCGGCATAGAACCGCGGCGTGGCCAAGGCTGCGGCTGCACCGCAGGCCCGCACCGCCACCGGATCGCGTCCCGGCTCGGCGATCAGCCAGAAGCCGTCGCCGCCGATGCTGTTCATGTGCGGATACACCACCGCAATGGCGGCGGCCGCGGCCACCATGGCCTCGACGGCGTTGCCGCCGTCGCGCAGCACCGCGAGCCCCGCCTGCGCGGCGAGGTGATGGGGGGCGGTCACCATGCCGCCAAGGCAAGTCAGGCTGTGGAGCATCGTCGGTTCCCGGGCAATCGGCCATTATGGCCGTTGACCCTGCCGGCCTGTCGATTTCCCGCCTGCCCCAGTCATGCAAGCCGTGGGACCCGGCCTGACGGCAGTTAGATCTCCCGCAGCCACACCTCGCCCACGGTGTGGTCGGCGCGTTTGCGCAGCACCACATTGGCGCGCTCGCGGGTGGGCAGGATGTTCTCGCGCAGGTTCAGCAGGTTGATGCTGCTCCAGATCTCGCGGGCCACCGCCACCGCCTCGTCGGGCGGCAGATCCTTGTAGTGGTGGAAGTACGACTGGGGGTTGCTGAACACCGTGCGCTGCAGCAGCAGGAAGCGGTCGATGTACCAGCGCTCGATGTGCGCCTCGTCGGCGTCGACATAGATGGAAAAGTCGAAGAAGTCGGACACGATCACGCTCGGCGTGCGGGTGCGCCCAGGGTCGACCGTGCCGGTCTGGAGCACATTCAGCCCCTCGAAGATCAGGATGTCGGGCTCCTCCACCACCTCGGCCTCGCCGGGCACGATGTCGTAGCTGCGGTGCGAGTACACCGGCGCCTCCACCCGCCGCTTGCCGGCCTTGGTGTCGGCCAGGAACTCCACCATGCGGCGGCGGTCGTAGCTCTCGGGGAAGCCCTTGCGCTTCATCAGGCCGCGCTCGAGCAGCACCCGGTTGGGGTGCAGAAAGCCGTCGGTGGTGATGAGCGAGACACGGGGGTGGTCGGGCCAGCGCGCGAGCAGGGCCTGCAGCACGCGCGCGAAGGTGCTCTTGCCCACCGCCACGCTGCCGGCCACGCCGATCACATACGGGCGGCTGCCCACCAGCCGCCCGAGGAACTCGTCCTTCACGCCGCTCAGGCTGCGCGCCGAGCGGAAATGCAGATTGAGCAGGCGAGACAGCGGCAGGTAGACATCGACCACATCCTGCATCGACACCTGCTCGGTCACACCGCGCAGGGCGGTGAGGTCGTCCTCCGCGAGCGTGAGCGGGGTGTTCGAGCGCAGGCGCGCCCAGTCGTCGCGGGCAAACTCGATGTAGGCGGAATACTCGGTCTTGCCACTGCCGCGCAGCAGGGGGGCAGCGCGGGTGGCGGCGTCTTCGGCCGGGGCGCCGGAGACAGCGGGCAGGGGATCCATCGAAGCCTTTCGATCGTCGATGCGCCATTGTCGCCGGAATCGGCGCGCCCACCGCCGCGTGCGCGTCCGGACGGCCGAATTCCGATCCGAATGTTGCGTCGCAACAAATCGGCTTGACAAGCGACGCCGCGCCCGGAGAATACGGATTGTGCAGTGCAGCATCGCTGCGTCAGCGGTCGGTCGACACCGGCCCAGCCACCGAATCCGAGGACACCATGATCAAGACCCCTGAAGACCTGATGAAGCTCCACGCCGAGACCCTGAGCGCCTCCCAGGCCGCCGCCACCCGCGCGCTCGAGGGCTTCGGCAAGCTGGCCGAGCTCAACCTCAAGACCGCCGGCGAGGCCCTGGCCCAGACCAGCGACCAGCTCAAGGCCCTGTTTTCCGCCAAGGACCCGCAGCAGGCCAGCCGCGTGATCAGCGAGATGGCCAAGCCCTCCACCGAGGCGCTGACCGCCTGGGCCAAGGAGATCTACCAGCTGTCCAGCCAGACCGGCGTCGAGCTGAGCTCGCTGGCCGAGAAGCAGATCACCGACGGCAACAAGCAGCTGCTCGCCGCGGTGGAGCTGCTCGCCAAGAACGCCCCGGCCGGCTCCGAGGGCGTGGTGCAGGTGCTGCGCACCACCATCGCCACCGCCGCCACCACCTACGACCAGGTCTTCAAGGCCACGCGCCAGCTCGCCGACCAGGCCCAGGCCGGCGTCAGCGCCGCCACCAAGGCGACCGGCCGCAAGTCGGCCTGACGGGTCCGGCCAGGCCGGAGCGTCCCGCGCCCGGCCCGGCCCGGCCCGGCGCGCGCCTCGGGCTCGGCCCGGCCCGGCGTGCACCTCGGGCCCGGCCGGGATCGCCCGGCCCGCCCTGAGCGCCTGGAGCCTTCCGTAAGCCGCCTCGGGCGGCCGGGTGCCTGCGGCGTTCCCGGTTAGCATCGTCGGTCGGCCCGCTGCCCGCGGGCCCTTCCCCGCGGAGACCGACGCCATGAACGGAGCCGAAAGCCTCGTCCACACCCTGCTCGAAACCGGTGTGGATGTCTGCTTCACCAACCCCGGCACCTCGGAGATGCACTTCGTCTCCGCGCTGGATCGCATCCCGGGCATGCGCTGCGTGCTCGGCCTGTTCGAGGGCGTGGTCACCGGCGCGGCCGACGGCTACTGGCGGATCGCCGAACGCCCGGCCAGCACCCTGCTGCACCTCGGTCCGGGCCTGGGCAACGGCCTGGCCAACCTGCACAACGCGCGCAAGGCGCGTTCCGGCATCGTCAATGTGGTCGGGGAGCACGCCACCTATCACATCCCCCTGAACGCGCCGCTCACCAGCGACATCGAAGGCGTGGCCCGCCCGATGTCGCACTGGGTGCACACCAGCCGCAGCGCCGACGACATCGCCACCGACGGCCGCGCCGCGGTGGCCCAGGCCCGCACCGCGCCCGGTCAAATCGCCACCCTGATCCTGCCGGCCGACACGGCCTGGGGCACGGTTTCGGCCGGCGCCGCGGCGCCGCGCGGGCCCTTGACGGTGGCCGCGCCCCGCGCCGTGGCTGACGAGCGGGTGGCCGCGGCGGCCCAGGCACTCGGCCCCGACACCCTGCTGCTGCTCGGCGGCCACGCCCTGCGGGAGTCGCCGCTGGCCCGTGCCGGCCGCATCGCTGCGAAGACCGGTTGCGCGGTGATGTCCGAATTCGCGGCCGCGCGGGTGCAGCGCGGCGCCGGCCGGGTGGCGGCCCTGCGGGTGCCCTATGTGGTCGAGGCGGCGCAGGCCGCGCTCTCGCGCTTTCGCCGCATCGTGCTGGTAGGCGCCACCCCGCCGGTGGCCTTCTTCGCCTACCCCGACAAACCCAGCCTGCTCGCGCCGCCCGCGTGCGAGTTCATCACCCTGGCCGAGGTCGATGAAGACCTCGATGGCGCCCTCGCGGCGCTGGCCGATCGGCTGGGCGCGAGCGCGCTCGCGCCGGCTGGCGTGGCCCAGGCCCGGCGGCTCTCCGCCAGCGAACTCCCCACCGGCGCGGTCAGCTCCGAGGGCGTGGCCGCCATCCTGTCGAGCCTGCTGCCCGAGAATGCCATCGTGGTCGACGAGTCGGTGACTTTCGGCCGTGCCTTCAGCGCGGCCACCGCCGGCGCGCCGCCGCATGACTGGCTCACCGGCACCGGCGGGTCCATCGGCTTTGCCATGCCGGTGGCGGTGGGCGCGGCCATCGCCGCCCCCGATCGCCGGGTGGTGGTGCTCGAGGGCGACGGCAGCGGCATGTACACCCTGCAGGCCCTCTGGACCATGGCCCGGGAAGGCCTCAATGCCACGGTGGTGGTGTTCGCCAACCGGGCCTACCAGATCCTGCGCGGCGAGTTCCTCGGCGTGGGCGCGGGCGAGCCCGGCCCGCGGGCCTCGCAGATGCTTTCGCTGGATTCCCCGGCGCTCGACTGGCTGTCGCTCGCCCGCGGCATGGGCGTGTCGGCCACCCGTGCCGACACCCTCGGCGATTTCGCGCAGCAGTTCGCGCGCTCGGTGGCCACGCCCGGCCCCACGCTGATCGAGCTGGTGATCTGAGCGCGTCCCGCCGCTGCCCGCCCCTGCCGCCCGCCGCGATCCGCGCCCATGTCTGACGCTCACCGGCGCGTGGCCCTGGTGGCCGGCGCCACCGGCCGCTTCGGCGAGGCCTTGCTCAACCGCGTGCTCGCCGACGGCGACTACGCCGAGGTGGTGGCGCTCGCCCAGGCGCCGATGTCGCTGGGCGTGCGCGGCCTGGCGCTCGCGCCCCTGCACGCCCTGCCGCCGGTGCACGACGCCTTCGTGGCGGTGGCGGCGCCCGGCGCCCCGGCCCGCTCCTTCCATGGCCGTGACGCCGCCTGGGTGGCGGTGGAACCCGCGCGCCTGCTCGCCGTTGCGCAGGCGGCCTGCGCCGCCGGGGCGCGCCGCCTGGTGCTCGTCTCGCCCACCCCGGTCTGGCAGCAGATGGGCGGCTTGCGCGCCGGCCTGGCCGGCGAGGCCGAACTCGCCCTGGCGGCGCTCCCGTTCAGCTCGCTCACCGTGCTGCGGCCGGTGGTCGAGGCTGGCGGCAAGGCCATGGGCTGGGTGGAGCGGGTGGCGTCGATCTACACCAGTCTCCAGATGCTGGCGATGCCCCGCTCGATGCCGGTGCTGCGCAGCGAGGAACTCGCCCGCTGCGCCGTGGCCGCCATGCGCCGCGCCCGCGACGGCGTGAGCGTGCTCGGCGCGGATAGAATCCCGGCACTGCTGGCGCCGGTCACTCCCCCTGCCGATTCCCCGGCGCCCGTCGGGCCAGAGGCGGCTTCCCGCCCGCCTGCCGCCGATCCACCCCGAAAGACCTCCCCATGACCGCTGCCGTTGCCAACGACACCTTCCTGCGGGCCCTGCGCCGGGAGCCCACCGAGCACACCCCGGTGTGGCTGATGCGCCAGGCCGGCCGCTACCTGCCGGAGTACAACGCCACCCGGGCCCGCGCCGGCAGCTTCCTGAACCTGTGCAAGAACCCCGAGCTCGCCTGCGAGGTCACGCTGCAGCCGCTGGCCCGCTATCCGCTGGACGCGGCCATCCTGTTCTCCGACATCCTCACCGTGCCCGACGCCATGGGCCTGGGCCTGTACTTCGCCGAGGGCGAGGGTCCGCGCTTCGAGCGCCCGGTGCGCGACGAGGCGGCGGTCGCCCAGCTGGCCGCGCCCGACCCCAACCAGTCCCTTCGCTATGTGATGGACGCGGTGCGCACCATCCGGTCGGCGCTCGGCGGCAAGGTGCCCCTGATCGGTTTCTCGGGCAGCCCCTTCACCCTGGCCTGCTACATGGTCGAGGGCGGCGGCAGCGACGACTTCCGCCAGATCAAGACCATGCTGTATCGCCGTCCCGACCTGCTCCACCGCATCCTCGAGGTGAACGCACAGGCGGTGGCCGACTATCTCAACGCCCAGATCGAGGCCGGCGCCCAGGCGGTCATGATCTTCGACTCCTGGGGCGGCGCGCTGGCCGACGGCGCCTTCCAGGCCTTTTCGCTGGCCTACACCCGCCGGGTGCTGCGGGCGCTGCGGCCCGAACGCGAGGAGGGTGGCGTCAAGGTCCGGGTCCCCACCATCGTGTTCACCAAGGGCGGCGGCCTGTGGCTGGAGCAGATCGCCGGCGCCGGCTGCGATGCGGTCGGGGTCGACTGGACCATGAACCTCGGCCAGGCCCGGGCGCTGGTGGGTGACCGCTGCGCCATCCAGGGCAATCTCGACCCCATGGTGCTCATGGCCGGTCATGAGCAGGTGCGCGCCCAGGCCCTCAAGGTGCTCGAAAGCTTCGGCCCGCCCAGCGCCGGCCACGCCCACATCTTCAACCTCGGCCACGGCATCTCCCAGTTCACCCCGCCCGACCATGTCCATACCCTGGTCGAGACCGTGCATCAGTACAGCCGGGAGATGCGTCGGCGGGGTGCGAGCGCCTCCTCGCTGTAGCGGCTGGGCGCGCTGCGGGGTCTGCCTCCCTGTCCGCCGCCGGGTTCGCCGCCCGGCGTACGGCGCGCCGCGCCCTGGCGCCGGCATGCGCCCGTGCCCGCGTCTCACGCACCGGTCTGGCGCTTGACAGGCCGCGTTTCATCGGGGTGGCCGGCGGCAAGCGTCCTGACTTATGCACACTTGACGAGGCTGCTCAAATATGCGTTCAGGAGTCAGCCCGTCATCGAATCGTGATTTCGCAACTCGCTGATTAATAATGAGTTTTTCTCAGACCAAAAACCGTGCAACGAACCCGTCATCAAGGATTGGCGCGGGTTTCCGGGCGATCGGGCCGGGTTGGCCACAGTTTTATCCACAGGTTCTGTGAACGACCTGAAAAACCCCCGATGACCTCACGCTTTAGGGGTCGAACTTAAAGTGGAGTCTAGGTTTTGAGCGCGGTCGGACCCTCCCCCGTCTATGCCCGGGTCCTGCTTGACCTGCCGGTGGGCGAGGTCTTCGACTACCGGCTCGGTGTCGATCAGGCGCTGCTGGCGGTGCCCGGCGCCTGGGTGGTGGTGCCCTGGGGAAACGCGCAGCGGGTGGGTCTGGTGGCCTCGGTGGGCTCGTCCACTGAACTGGCCGAGGAGCGGGTGCGCGAGCTCACCCAGGTGCTGGCCGATGCGCCGGTTCTGCCCGCCGACTGGTTCGATTTCCTGGCTTTTGTCGCCAGCTACTACCACCGCACGCTTGGCGAGGTGGCGCTGCCGGCGCTGCCCAAGCGGCTGCGCACCCCGCCGGCCCCCCGCGCCCGCGGCTCGGTGTTCGCCCGGCTGCGGCGCCGGCCGATCGGCCACGAGGCCGACAGGCCAGCCACCGCCCGAGCCGGCGCGGCAGACGCCCTGAACCCGCACCAGCAGGCCGCGCTCGACGGGCTGCGCGAAGCGACCGGCTTCCGGGTCTCGCTGCTGCACGGGGTCACCGGCAGCGGCAAGACCGAGGTCTACCTGCACTGGCTGGCCGAGGTGCTGGCCGGCCGGCCCGACGCCCAGGCGCTGCTGCTGGTCCCCGAGATCGGCCTCACCCCCCAGCTGACCGGCCTGCTGCGGGCGCGCTTCGCCGGCGTCCCGCTGGCCGTTCTTCACAGCGAACTGCCCGATGCCGAGCGCGCCGCCCACTGGCTGGCGGCGGTCGAGGGACGGGCCCGTCTGGTGGTGGGCACCCGGCTGGCGGTGCTCACCCCGCTGCCGGGCCTGGCCGCGATCGTGGTCGACGAGGAGCACGACGCCTCCTTCAAGCAGCAGGAGGGCGTGCGCTACTCCGCCCGCGACATGGCGGTGGCGCTGGCCGCCCGCCGCGACATTCCGGTGGTGCTCGGCTCGGCCACCCCCTCGCTGGAAAGCTGGCGGGCGGCCCAGACAGGCCGCTACCGCCTGCTCAGCCTGCCCGACCGGGTGCATGCCGGCGCCTGGCCGCGGCTGCGCCGCATCGACCCGCGCCGCCAGGCGATGGTCCATGGTCTGGCCCCCGATACCCGCCAGGCGATCAGCGACGCGCTGGCCCGGGGCGAGCAGGCGCTGGTCTTCATGAACCGACGCGGTTTCGCGCCGGTGCTCCACTGCGAGGCCTGCGGCTGGCTGAGCGCCTGCGAGCACTGCGCCGCGTTCCGGGTGCTGCATCGCGACGGCGGCGGCGGCGCCCCCACCCGCTATCGCCTGCAGTGCCATCACTGCGGCGGCCAGTCACGGGTGCCGCGGGCCTGCCCGGCCTGCGGCAATGTCGATCTCGGCCCGCTCGGGCGCGGCACGCAGCGCCTGGAGGATGGCCTGCGCGAGCTCTATCCGCAGGCCCGCATCGCCCGGCTCGACCGGGATGTCGCCCGCCATCGCGGCGCGGCGGGCGAGGTGATCGCCGCCGCCCACCGCGGCGAGGTCGACATCCTGGTCGGCACGCAGATGCTCGCCAAGGGCCATGACTTCCAGCGCCTGAGCTGCGTGGTGGTGGTCGATGCCGACAGCGGCCTGTTCTCGGCCGACTTCCGCGCGCCCGAGCGGCTGTTCGCGCTGCTGATGCAGGTGGCCGGGCGCGCCGGCCGGGCCGGCCTGGCCAGCGAGGTGCTGATCCAGACCCGGTTCGGCCAGCATCCGCTGTTCGACGCGCTCGCCCGCCATGATTTCGCCGCCTTTGCCGACGCGCAGCTCGCCGAGCGCCACCAGGCCGGGCTGCCGCCCTTCATGCACCAGGCGCTGATGCGGGTCGAGGCCCGCCAGCTCGACACCGCGCTGGCCTTTCTTGGCCAGGCCCGCGAGCTGGCCGCTCATCCCCCGGCCGGCCTGACCCTGTTCGATCCGGTGCCCATGCCGATGGCCCGGCTGGCCGGCCGCGAGCGCGCCCAGCTGCTGCTCGAGGCGCCGGCGCGCGCGCCGCTGCACGCCTTCCTGCGCGAGTGGCTGCCCGCCGTGGCCGGCCTGAAGGGCGCGGTACGCTGGCAGATCGAGATCGACCCCCTGGAAATCTGAGCCCATGGCCAACCCGGTCACCCCGCTGAATCCCGCCCAGCGCGAGGCCATCCGCTATCTCGACGGCCCCTGCCTGGTGATCGCCGGCGCCGGCAGCGGCAAGACCCGCGTGATCACCCACAAGATCGCCCACCTGGTGGATGCCGGCATCCAGCCTTCGGCCATCGCGGCCATCACCTTCACCAACAAGGCCGCCCAGGAGATGCAGGAGCGACTCGCCGCACTGGTCCGCCTGCCCGAGCGCGAACGGCCGCTGGTGAGCACCTTCCACTCGCTGGGCGTGCAGATCGTCCGCAGCGAGGCCCGCGCGCTGGGTCTGAAGCCCTCCTTCTCCATCCTCGATGCCGACGATGCCACGGCGATCGTCCAGCAGGCCCTGGCCACCACCGACCGCCAGCTGCTGCGCGCCGTGGTCTCGCGGATCTCGCTCTGGAAGAACGCCATGGTCGACCCGGCGCAGGCGCTCGCCCAGGCGCGCGGCGAGCCCGACACCTCGGCGGCGCTGGCCTATCGCGAGTACGCAGCCACGCTGTCGGCCTACCAGGCGGTGGACTTCGACGACCTCATCCGGCTGCCGGTGCAGCTGCTGCGCGACGATCCGCAGGCCGCGCAGCGCTGGCGCGAGCGGCTGCGCTACCTGCTGGTCGACGAGTACCAGGACACCAACGCCAGCCAGTACGAGCTGCTGCGCCTGCTGGCCGGGCCGCGCGCCGCCTTCACCGCGGTGGGCGACGACGACCAGTCCATCTACGGCTGGCGCGGCGCCACGCTCGAGAACCTCGAGCGCCTGGGCCGCGACTACCCGTCGCTGCGGGTGATCAAGCTCGAGCAGAACTACCGTTCCTGCCTGCACGTGCTGCAGGCCGCCAACCGGCTGATCGCCCACAATCCCAAGCTGCACGAGAAGACCCTCTGGTCCGAGCTCGGCCCGGGCGATCCGGTCACGGTGGTGGCCTGCGACGACGACGAGCAGGAGGCCGAGTCGGTGGCCGCCCGGCTCTCGGCCCACCGCTTCGAGCGGCGCGGCCGCTGGGCCGACTACGCGGTGCTCTACCGCGGCAACCACCAGGCGCGGGTGCTCGAGCAGGCGCTGCGCAAGGAGAAGATCCCGTATGTGCTCTCGGGCGGGCAGAGCTTCTTCGAGCGCAGCGAGATCCGCGACCTGCTCGCGTGGCTGCGCCTGCTCGCCAACGACGAGGACGACCCCGCCTTCATCCGCGCCGTGACCACCCCGCGACGCGGCGTGGGCACGGCCACCCTC
>JAGWVN010000074.1 GCA_018970865.1 Betaproteobacteria bacterium | reverse complement strand
ACCTGCAGCCCGAGCTGGCGCTGCATGAGCTCACAGCCCACCACCTTGAGCGCCGACGGGGTGAGCGCCGAGACATCGTCGTCGGTGAGGGCCTGCGCCACGGCCGATTCGAGGGCGATCAGGTCGATCTCGGCCTGCGCCACCCGCTCGCCGAAGACCGGGTCGTCGAGGAGCGGCCGACCATCGCGCTGCTCGATGCCGGCGATCGCGCGCAGCCGCGAGAGGTAGAGCTTGTTGCGCGGCACCTCGGCGGTCTGCACCCGCTCGCGGGCGAGCAGGTATTTGGCGCAGTCCCAGCCGCGGTGCAGGCGGCCGACCAGCGCGTCGGCGGGCACGCGCACCGCGTCGAAGAAGACCTCGCACAGGCTCTCGCCCTCGTCGATCGAGCGGATCGGGCGCACCGTGATGCCCGGCAGATCCATGGGGATCAGCAGGAAGGAGATGCCGAGCTGCGGCTTGGCGGCGGGGTCGGTGCGCACCAGGCAGAAGAGCATGTCGGCCATCATGGCCTGCGAGGTCCAGATCTTCTGGCCATCGACCACCCAGTGGTCGCCATCGAGCACCGCGCGGGTGCGCAGCGAGGCGAGGTCGGAGCCGGCATTGGGCTCGGAGAAGCCCTGGGCCCAGAACTCGCGTCCCTCGCGGATGGCCGGCAGGTGGCGGGCCTTCTGCTCGGCGGTGCCGAACTCGGCGATCACCGGGCCGGCCAGCGACACGCCCTGGATGTTGTTGGCCGAGCCGCCAGCCAGCACGAGCTCTTCCTCGAGCCACTGGCAGCGCATGCCCGACCAGCCGGTGCCGCCGTGTTCGACCGGCCAGGTGGGCACCGACCAGCCGCGGCGGGCGAGCACCGCGCTCACGCCGAGCATGTCCTCGCGGGTGGGGTGCACCGCGGTGCGGCTGCGCTCGACCATGCCGGGGGGCAGGTTCTCGCGCAGCCAGCCGCGCACCTCGGCGCGGAAGTCGGCCTCAGGCAGATCGGCGAGTTCGGCGACGGAGAGGCCGGGGCTCATGGCGCGGGGCTCGGCGGCGTTCATGATGGACGGCTCGGTGGGGCTCAGGCGGTGGGCACGCCGGCCGCGGCGAGCGCCAGGCGCTTGGCGCGGGCGATGTCGTAGGTGCGGTTCATCATCGTGCGCTGCGCCGGCAGGCCGCCGCCGGCCTGCAATGCGACCACGAACTGCCAGCCGCCGTAGGCATCGGCGGTGAGGTCGCGGATCATGTTGTAGACCCGCATGCGGGCCTCGACATCGACGCCCTTCTTGGTGTGCAGGTACTTGCGGATGTACTTGCCCGACTCGGGATTGCGCAGGTCGGCCTCCAGCGGCAGGGTGAGCACCAGACCGCCGCCGAGGTCGTGCAGGTAGCGCACGGTCTGGTGGTAGTTGGCGGCGTAGTAGTACTTGGCGGCGTTGATCGCCAGGGTGTTGGGGAACACCATGCCCGAGTCGGTGCTCTCGTAGTGGCGGCAGGCATAGTCGAGCGACATGCGCAGCATCTCGGCATAGGTGATCAGCTCGGCGATGGAGTTCTGCGCCACGGCATCGCTCTCCTTGCCCTGCATCTCGGTGACCAGCTGCGCCAGGCCCACGAAAAGCTCGCTCATGCGCACCGCCTCGACCACCCCGCCGGTGCGCTCCCACAGACCGAGCGAGCGCGCCAGGGTGCTGGCCAGCTGCGCCTCGCCGGCCAGGAACACCCGATCCCAGGGCACGAACACATCGTCGAACACCACGAAGCCCTCGGGGCAGCTGTGATGGGAGCTGGCGGGATAGTCGAAGCCGTTGAGCTCGGCCGGCGCGAAGCTGCGGTTGATGATCTTCACGCCCGGCGTGTTCACCGGGATGGAGAAGGACACCGCGTAATCCGCCTCCTCCTGGCGCATGCCCTTGGTGGGCATCACCACCAGCTCGTGGACCAGCGACGCGGCGGTGATGTGCAGCTTGGCGCCACGCACCACGATGCCGTCGGCGCGGCGCTCGACGATGCGCAGGTAGAGGTCGGGGTCGTCCTGCTCGTGGGCGCGCCGCTTGCGGTCGCCCTTGGGATCGGTGATCACCTCGGCGCCGCGCAGATCGTTGTCGCGGCAGTGCTTGTAGATGCGCTCGATGTTGGCGGCGTACATCGGGTTGACCCGCGCCACCTCGTCGCGCACGCTCATCAGCGCCATGAACACGCCGGTGACCAGGGTGCCGATCGAGGTGTGACGCATCATCTCCACCCGGGTGCCCAGGTCTTCAGCGGTGCGCGGAATCTGGTAGATGCGGTGGGCCTGGGTGCCGTCCTCGGTGTCATAGCGGCGCAGGTCGCCGTACTCGGCATCGCGGTAGGCATAGTCGTTGGCCACCAGCGACACCGGCACCTTGAACAGCGGATGGGTGGTGATGTCGTCGATGCGCTCGCCCTCCCAGTAGATGACGCGGCCGTCGCGAAGGCTGTCGATGTACTGCTGCGGGGTCTTCAGTGCCATGAGGGTCTCCGTGGGATGTCAGACGATTCGGCTGGCGCGGTCCTGCCAGAAGGGCGCGCGCAGGCGGGGCTTGTCGATCTTGTTGGCGCCGCTCAGCGGCAGCGGCTGCTCGCGCACCTCGACCGTGCGCGGACACTTGTAGCCGGCGATCAGGCTGCGGCAGTGGGCGATGATGGCCGCCGGTTCGAGCACGGCGCCGGGCGAGGCCGAGACGATGGCATGCACCGCCTCGCCCCAGGCGGGGTGCGGGATGCCGATGACCGCGCACTGCGCCACGCCCGGGTAGGCGTAGACCGCGGCCTCCACCTCGGCGGAATACACATTCTCGCCACCGGTGATGATCATGTCCTTGAGCCGGTCGACGATGGTCACGAAGCCCTCGGCGTCGATCCGGCCGAGGTCGCCGGTGTGCAGCCAGCCATGGCGCAGCGTGGCGCGGGTGAGCTCGGGCTGGTTCCAGTAGCCGAGCATCACCAGCGGGCCGCGCACCACGATCTCGCCCACGGCGTCTGGCGGCAGCACGCGGTCGTCGCCGTCGACGCAGGCGAGGTCGATGCCGGGCAGTGCGCGGCCCACCGTTCGCCATTTGTCGAGGTGGCGGTGCGAGGGCATCACATAGCGCGAGGGCAGGGCGGTGACGCTCGCGGTGGACTCGGTCATGCCGTAGCAGTGCGTGAATGCGGCGTTGGCAAAGAGCGGCACCGCCTGCGCCACCAGCTGCTCCGGCATGGGCGCCGCGCCGTAGAGCAGGGTGCGCAGGCTGGAGAGGTCGCGCCGTCCGGCCTCGGGGTGGTCGACCAGCATGCGCAGCATGGTGGGCACCATGCTGGTCACGGTGGCCCGCTCCTGCTCGATCAGGCGCAGCACCTGACCCGGCTCGAAGCGCGAGAGCAGCACGATGCGGCCGCCGGCGACCATCGCCGGCACGCACAGGCCGGCGGCGCCGACATGAAAGAGCGGCCCGGAGATCAGCGCCACGGTGTGCTCATCCAGGCCGATGGTGGCGGCATAGGCCACCGCGCTGAACACCAGGTTGGTGTGGCTGTGCATCACGCCCTTGGGGCGGCCGGTGCTGCCGCTGGTGTAGAAGAGCGCCGCGACATCGTCGCCGCAACGCCCGGCATCCGGCACCGGCGCGTGGGCATCGATCAGGGCCTCGTAGGCGAGCATGCCGGGCGGCGTCGGGCCGTCGCCGGCATGGATGAGGTGGCGCACCGGCTGCGCGCCGACCAGCGCCCGCGCGGTCTCCAGGTGGGTGTCGTCCACGATCAGGATGTCGGCCGCGCAGTCGGCCAGGATGGCGGCGAGCTCGGGCACGGCCAGCCGGAAGTTCAGCGGCGCGAAGATGCCGCCCGCCCAGGGCACGGCGTGGTAGTACTCGAGGTAGCGGTGGCTGTTGTCGGCCAGCATGGCCACCCGTGCGCCGGGCTGCAGGCCCAGCGCCTGCAGCGCGCCGGCCAGCCGCGCCACCCGCTGCGCGAAGGCCGCCCAGGTGTAGCGGCGGTCGCGGTCGACCACGGCGGTGGCCTCGGCGTGCAGGGCAGCCGCCCGCCACAGGGTCTGCGCCAGGCTGGGCTGACGCCCCGGGCCCGGCTGCAATGGCGTGCCAGCCTGCATGGTGGATGGCCTCCTCGTTGTCGGCGCGGCCGATGGGCCGGATGGTCGGTCGACCTTAGCACGCGCTTTCACGGGGACCGGCGCGCGCTTGCGCGGGATGGACCCTGGCGCGGCCGTGCCGTTCCATCGGTGGCCGGCTTGGTGGCGCGCGGCGCAGGCCCTAGCCTGAGGGCCTGATCAATGCGCGAGAGGAATGCCCTCATGGAACATCCCAGCCTTCAGGGCGCGGTGATCGCGATCACCGGCGCCGGTCGTGGCATCGGCCTGGGCATGGCCCGGGCCTTCGCGCGCCACGGCGCGCGGCTGGTGCTCGGCGATCTCGACGAGGCCGGTGTGCAGGCTGCGGCCGATGCCTTGCGTGCCGAAGGTGCGAGCGTGCTCGCCCAGCGCCTGGATGTGCGCAGCGCCGCCGACAACGCGGCGCTGGTGGCTGCGGCGGTCGCCCAGTGGGGGCGGCTGGATGTGATGGTCTGCAATGCCGGCATCATGCAGGTCAAGCCCATGCTCGAGCTCGAGGCCGCCGACTGGGACCGGATGCTCGGCGTGAATGTCACCGGGGTGTTCCTGTCGCTGCAGGCTGCGGCGCGGCAGATGCTCGGCCAGACGCCGCTGGCGGAAGGGCGGCCGCGCGGCAAGATCCTCACCGTGGCCTCGGTGGCCGGCCGGTATGGCGCGCCGCCGCTGGCTGGCGTGATGCCGCACTACCGCGCCAGCAAGGCCGCGGTGATCAGCCTGACGCAATCGGCGTCGATCAGCTTCGCGCCGCAGCTCACCGTCAATGCGATCTGCCCGGGCATCGTCGACACGGCCATGTGGGACGGCATCGACCGCGACCTCACCGCCCTGCAGGGCCGCCCGCGGGGCGAGGCCTGGCGCCAGCGGGTGTCGGGCGTGCCGATGGGCCGGGCCCAGACCGCCGAGGATGTCGCGCAGCTGGCCTTATTCCTGGCCTCGGCGGCCTCCGATTACATGAGCGGCCAGTCGCTCAACATCGACGGCGGGCTGGTGCAGAGCTGAGCCTGCGCAGCGCAGTGCGCCGCGGCCGCCTGTGCGGCGGCCCTCGGTGCGGCGGCCGTCGGTGCGCCCCCCGCCCTCAGCGCAGCAGCCGGAAGTAGGTGCGCAGATCGTCCACGAACAGCATGGGCTGCTCGAAGGCCGCGAAGTGGCCGCCGCGCGGCATGTGCACGAAGTGCCGGATGTCCGGGTACTCGGCCTGCATCCAGGCGCGCACCGGCGCGACGATTTCGCGCGGGTAGACCGCCACCCCCACCGGCACGCCCACCGTGCCGGGCTTGCCGCGGCCGAAGCTTTCCCAGTAAAGCCGCGCCGAGGAGGCGGCGCTGTTGGTCACCCAGTAGAACATTAGGTTGTCGAGCAGCTCGTCTCGGCTGAGCACATTCTCGGGATGGCCGTTGCAGTCGGTCCAGGCCCAGAACTTCTCGAGGATCCATGCCGCCTGCCCGGCGGGCGAATCGGCCAGGCCGTAGGCCAGGGTCTGCGGGCGGGTGGACTGCTGCTTGGAGTAGCCCGAGTCCCATTGCCGATAGTGCTTCGCGCCGGCGAGCGCGCGCTGCTCCTCGGGGCTGGGGTCGCCCTGGGTGGCGGGCCGGGTGCCCATGGCCAGCGTCACATGGATGCCCTCGCAGTGCACGGTGTCGAGGATGCCGATCGCGCGGGTGACTGCCGAGCCCCAGTCGCCGCCTTGCGCGAAGTAGCGCTCATAGCCCAGCCGGCTCATCAGCGCGGCCCAGGCCTGGGCGATGCGCTCCACCCCCCAGCCGGGGGTGGTGGGCTTGCCCGAAAACCCGAAGCCGGGCAAGGAGGGGCAGACCACATGGAAGGCATCGTCGGCGCTGCCGCCGTGGGCCACCGGATCGGTGAGCGGGCCGATCACCTTGTGGAATTCCACCACCGAGCCCGGCCAGCCGTGGGTGATCAGCAGAGGCCGGGCCTGCGGGTGCGGCGAGCGCTGGTGGATGAAGTGGATGTCCAGCCCGTCAATCCGGGTGATGAACTGATCGAAGCGGTTGAGCGCCGCCTCGCGGGCCCGCCAGTCATAGCGGTTGGCCCAGTGGTCGCACATCGCCTGGATCCACGCGAGCGGCGCGCCCTGGCTCCAGTCGGACACCAGTTCGGCATCGGGCCAGCGGGTGGCTCGCAGGCGGGCGCGCAGATCCTCGAGCACCGGCTCGGGCACGGCGATGCGGAAGGGGTGGATGGCGGTGTCGGTCATGGCGGGCCTTGTCGGGACGGTCAGGCGCAGGCGTGAAGGAAGGCGGTGATCCGCGCAGCGGCAGCGGGCGCCGCCTCCTGCGGGATCATGTGGCCCGATGCCACGGTGGCCGTCTGCGCGGCGGTGATCCGCGCGGTGAAGTCGGCGATGTAGGCCGCGTCCATCAGGCGGTCATCGCTGCCGCCCATCACGAGGGTGGGGGCGGTGATGCGATAGAGCCGATGCCGCAGGCCCTTGTCGGGGATCGGCCAGAGCAGCTTGGCTGCGGCGATCAGCGCCTGCCGGCGCCGCAACACCGCAGCGTCCTGCTGGGCCTTGTCCGGCAGCGGCGCATTGAAGGCCTCGGCGTGCGGGCCCATGGCATCGGCATACAGCAGCCGCGTGAGCGCGCCCGGGGTCAGGCCGAAGATGTCGGGCAGCGGTTCGCCCGCCGGCCACAGGCCATAGGGTGCGATCAGCACCAGACGGTCGACCCGCCGGCGAAACAGCGCCGCATACTCGGCGGCCGCGGCGCCGCCGAAGTCGTGACCCACCAGGATCACCCGTTCGAGATCGAGCGCGTCGAGCAGTTCGTCGAGCCACACCGAGAGGTCGTTGAAGCTGTTGATGCCCTCCAGGCCGTCGCTCTCGCCGTAGCCGGGCAGGTGGGGCGCGATCACCCGATGGCTGCGCGCGAGTTCGTCGATCAGCGCTTGCGACCATTCCAGCCCGAAGGCGCCGTGCAGGTAGAGCAGCGCCGGGCCGCTGCCCTGCTGCACGCACTGCGCCAGTCGACGGCCGGCGAGATCGATCAGCACGCTCATGCCCGCGCTCCGGCGGTGAGCGGCTCGGTCTGCATGGGCGGCAGGTCCTGCGGCAGGCGCGGCGAGCGCATGGGGCGCGGCCACCAGTGGTCTTCCCACTGGTCGTCGAAGAGGTGGCGCAGCTTCGGCGTGACCTCGGTGGCGATGCGCCGCAGGTTGGTCATCACCCGCTCGTGCGGCATGTCGCCGAACTGCGCGAGCACGCCGAGGTGGCCCACATTCAGGGTGCGGGCGAGGTCCTCGATCTGCTCGGTGACCCGCTTCGGGGTGCCGGCGATGACGGTGCCGCGCTCGATCATCTCCTTCCAGGTGGTGTCGATGATGCGCGGGCCCTTCTGCTGGCTCTCCATGCCGAGCTTGATGGTGGTGAGGGTGCGGTAGCCGGGCGCCTCGGCGAAGCCGCCGTAGACATGCTGGGTCTTGTTGAAGAACCACTCGGCATGCGGGCCGAAGCGCTCGGCGGCCTCGTCGTCGGAATCGGCCACCGCCACGAACTGCACGAAGCCCGCCTGATAGGGATTGAGCGGCAGACCCTTGCGCTGCAGGGTGTCCCAGAAGCCGTCCATGAACACCTTGGCGCGCTTGTAGCCCGAGAACGACAGGTAGCTGTACAGAAAGTGGTTGTCGGCGCAGTAGTCCCAGGTCTCGACCGAGCCGCCACCGGGGATCCACACCGGCGGATGCGGGCGCTGCAGCGGCCGCGGCCAGCAGTTCACATAGCGCAGCTGGGTGTACTCGCCGTTGAAGGCGAAGACCTCCTTGCGCTGCCAGGCCTCCATGATGAGGCGCACGCCCTCGTAGTACTTGTCGCGCAGCGTGGTGGGTACCTGGCCGTACGCATAGTTGGTGTCCATGCTGGTGCCCACCGGAAAGCCCGCCACCAGCCGCCCGCCCGAGATGCAGTCGAGCATGGCGAACTCTTCGGCCACCCGCAGCGGCGGGTTGTAGAGCGCCACCGAATTGCCGAGCACCACGATCGCGACATCCTTCGTGCGCCGCGCCAGCGAGGCCGCGATGATGTTCGGCGAGGGCATGATGCCGTAGCCGTTGGCATGGTGCTCGTTGACGCAGACCCCGTCGAAGCCGATCTGGGCGGCGTATTCGAGCTGGTCCATGTACTCGTTGTAGAGCTGGTTGCCCTTCTCGGGATCGAAGAGCTCGCCGGGAATGTCCACCCACACCGAGCGGTGCTTCTGGGGAAAGTCCATCGGCAGGAACCGATAGGGCATCAGGTTGAAGGACATGAACTTCATCGGCGGATTCCTGGTGGCAGGCTGATCGGGTGGGCTGCTACGGTTGATTCTATCGACCGGGTCGGCGCGGGCGGTGCCGGCGGGCGCAAAGTGAACCTGCTGTTCTCCCCCCGCCGCACAGTCATTCCCCATGGCCAACCAGAAAAGCCCGCGATGAGACGCGAACGCCGTTCCGCATCCCACCCCGCATCACGCGCCAGCGGCGACGGCAGCAGCGTCTGGGAGATCCTGCCCGCAACACCCCGGCAGCCTGCCGCCGGGCGAGCGGTGACACGGCGGTCGGTCCTGGCCGGCATGAGTGCGCTCGGTGTGGCCGCTCTCACGGGCTGTGGCGGCGGTGGCAGCGACGGGTCGAGCGTGCAGACCCTCGGATCGAAACCTGCGCGACCTGGCCATGGTGCCAACGCTGACCGTGGAGAGCAGCCCGGGTGGGGTGATCAGTGGGCCGATCGCCGTCAGGTTCCAATTCAGCGGCGATGTTGCCAACTTTGATGATGTTAGCGGGTTCTCGGTAAGCGGCGGCACCGTGGTGGCCGGCAGCTTCACCCGCATCACGCTGAGCGAGTACTCCGTTCGGATCGCGCCTTTTGCCGAGCAGGTGGGCACGATCCGCATGGCGGTGCACACCTTCGACATCAAGGATGCCTCCGGCGCAGCCGGCAGACGCTCGCTGTACGGGTTCGCATGGCCCTACGACACGATTACACGGAAGGTGCCCCTCAATTGGGCGACCATCCGTGATGCCCTGGGCGATGCCCCGTGGACCGGTGGGCCGCTGGTGCTGACCATCACCTTCAATGTTCCGATCAGCAAGGGCTTCACCCCGGAGGCCTTGTCTGTCGACGGCGCCACCCTGGGCGAGTTCACGCAGGTTTCCGGTACGGTCTACACCGTGAAGATGACGCCCACGGTCCCCGGCAACTACATGTTTCTCAGTCTGGAACCCGCGTCAGTGGGCGTCGCGCCCATGCCCATCGATGGATTCAGCTGGCAGCTTGCGGCATGGTCGAAAACGAAGTGGCCGGATTGATCCGCACGGGCTGGCGCTGCCTGTCGTTCGCGTGCTAATTTGCGCGGCGCAGACCGAGGTCGGGGATGTCTTGCTCGGCCACGGCGGGGCACCGGCGGCGCCCTTGGCGGCTCGTCCACTCAGCGGAGCCGGTGCGATCCCCTTCCCCCTTCCCCGGAGCCTGTCCGAATGTCAACGCCCGAACGCCTCCTTTCCGACGCCGTGTCGCATCTCCGTGCTCAGCCCCGTCGTCGCGCCCTGATCGCGCTTGGCGGGCTGGGGGCCGCGCTGCTTAGCGCCTGTGGCGGCGGCGGCGGCGGGGGCGGCCCGACGCCGGGTCCCACTCCGACCGTGCCCACGCTGGTGATGGAGAGCAACGCGGTCGGGACAGTCAACGGTCCGATCACCATCAACTTCCTGTTCAGCGATACGGTCACCGGTTTCGGGGCTGACCGCTTCCTGCTGAACGGGGCCAAGGTGGTGGCCGGCAGCTTCACCCAGATCACGCCGCGGGAGTACACCGTGCAGGTGGCACCGCTCGCCAACAGCACGGGCACCATCCAGCTGGAGGTCTTCCCCACCGCCTACAAGGACGCGACCGGCACGGTGAGCAACACCGTGACCTACCGGCTCTCCCAGCCCTATGACACGCTGGTGCTCGTACCCTATGCGACCTTCAACGATTCGCTGGGCGGCCTGCCCTGGACCATCGGGCCGGTGGTGGTGACCATGACCTTCAACACCGAGATCACCAACTCGTTCAGCGAGGAGACCCTCTACGCCACCGGCGCCACCCTGAGCGAGTTCACCCGGGTGTCGGGAACGGTCTACACCGTGAAGGTGACTCCGCTCAGCGGTGCCCGCCTGGTGTACGTCGAACTCCCGCCGCGGTCGGTGACTGCTGTGACGGGTGGAGCCACCAACCCGAATGGCTGGCAGTGGCTAAAGGTCTTCGCGAACTGACTGGCCCTCTGCCCGGTCGGCCCGAGGAGCCGCGTCGTCGGGCCCTACATCAACAGCTCGGGTACGCTGCAGATCAAAGTGGGTCCCGATGCGTTCATGGATGCCACGGGTACGCTGCCCAACGCCGACTCCTATGTCTTCTCGCGATCCTATGACACCCTGGTGCCTGACTGGGTGACCTTCAGTGACTCGATCGGCAACCAGCCGTGGACGACCAGCCCGCTGGTCCTGACCATGACTTTCAGGATCGAAGGCAGCCCCTCGTTCAGCCTGGACCATCTGCTGCCGTTCTCCGGCGGTTGCGGCTTGAGCGAGTTCACCCGGGTGTCCGACCGCGTCTGCACCGTGAAGGTGACGCCGGTAAGTGCCTCGCTCTGGGCGCAGGTGGAAGTGCCGCTCTGGTTCGTGAGCACTCAGCCCTGCTGTGAAGGCAATCCCCGCCTCTGGGAGCGAGCGACCTGGAAGAAGACCATTTCAGCCTGACCGTCCGGGCCCGCAGCCGGTCCGATGGATCGGGGCCCGGGGCTCAGGGCTCAGGGCAGCCCCAGGAACAGGTAGAGCTTGGAGCCGCCCTCTGGCGCGTAGGCAAAGCCGACATAGACAGGCCCCAGCGGCGTCTCGCTGCCGAGATAGACCACGCCCGATTGCAGCGCTCCTGAGCGCTGCCGCTCGGTGTAAAGACGGCCGAAGCGCGCGCTCTCGACACTCACCCCGGCGCGCACATCCCCACGCAGGCCCAGGGGCAGCCGACCGAGGATGCGCTCCAGACCGATACGGCCATAGGTGACATCGTCGCCGATCAGTTGCGACTGGGCGAAGGCCGACAGCCGCAGGAAGCCGCCCAGCTGCGCGGCATCGGTGACCGGCAGCTGGCCGCGGGTGGACCCCACCCAGCTCAGCTGGCCGAGCATCACGAAGCTGCCGAGCGGCCAGGCCGCGCGACCCTCTGCGGACAGCTTTGAATAGGGCTGGCCGAACTGGGAGTAGGTCGACTCGAAATACCGCACCCGGGTGGCCCAGCCGCGTGTGGGCGCGTAGAGGCGGTCGAGCTGGTCGAGATCCAGGCTGGCGAACCATCCGCTGGAGCGGCCGTTCTGCTCGATGAGCAGCGGTGATCCGGTGGTCAGTTCGATCTGGCTGAGCGCGGTGCTGACCCCGAGCCGGGCCTGGCCGATCAGGCCGAGGTTGGCGCCGACGGCGACCTCGCTGGTGAGTGTGCTGGTGAGGTATTCGGCCAGACGCCGGTTGTCCTGGTACACCGGCAGCGGCCGGGAGCGGTACCAGGCCCGCGGCTCGACGAACCAGGTCTGGCTCGGCTCGATCGGCTGATAGAAGTCGGCGGACATGCCCTTGGCGGTGCCGGCCTCGGCACCGAGCAGCAGTTCGCCGCCGAGGCCGTTGAGGGCCGTGCGGTGATAGGCGGCCCGCAGGCTGTAGGTGGCGCTGGTGCCCAGGCTGGTGTCGAGATTCACCGCGAAGCGCAGGTAGTCGGGCCCCCAGCTCTTCTCGAGGGGCGCCAGCCGCAGGATGGTGCGATCGCGTTCGCGCAGCAGGGTGTAGTCGATGCTCTGGTAGTGGCCCTCGCCGTAGGCGCGCAGCAGGTCGCGGTTGAGCGTGCCGGTCTCCAGCGGCTGCCCGGTCTGCTGGCTGATGTGACGGGTCATCGCCTGCGGGCTGGTGCGCCGCAGGCCGGCGATCTCGATGGCATCGACCTGCGGCGGCAGTCGATCGGCATCGAGGATGCGCGTGCGCCAGGCCTGGTAGGCCGCCTCGTCCACCGACAGCGCGCGCAGCCGCTCCTCCACGGCGTTGGCGGCCTGCTGGCCGCGCTCTGCCGCCGTGGCGTGCTTGTCGAAGTCGCCGGCGGTGATGCCCTCCAGCGGCGGCCGGATGTAGATGTCCTGAGCGCCGAGTTCGGCCATCGACTGGGTGACATTCTGCTCGGTGAGGATGTTCACCATCTGGGCGGTGACGCTGAGCAGCGACCCGACCTCGGAAGGCGCGAGCAGCGGCGAGCCGACATTCACCGCGATCACCACATCCGGGCGGCACAGCCGCCGCACTTCGGCCACCGGCAGGTTGTCGACCAGGCCGCCGTCGACCAGCTTGCGCTCGCGGTACTCCACCGGCGCCATGAGGCCGGGCACCGACATGCTCGCGCGCATCGCCAGCGTGAGGCTGCCGTCGCGCAGCACCACCCGGTCGCCGGTGCCGATGTCGGTGGCGATGATCGCCAGCGGCATGGACAGCGAGTCGATGCTGCGTTCGATGCGGTCGGCGCGGACCAGCCGATTGAAGAAGAGCTTGATCTTCTGGCCGGTAAGTACCCCGGGCGGCGCGGTCGGGCCGCCGGCGCCGATGCCCAGCTCCGATCCCGGCAGGTAGCGCCGGGCGAGCTGCTTGCTGCGATAGACCGTCTCGTTGTACGGCGGGTTGTCCTGGAACAGGTCGAACCAGTCGACGCTGCCGAGTTCCGCGCGCATCTGCGCGCTGGTCAGGCCCGAAGCGAAGGCGCCCGCAACCAGCGCCCCCATGCTCGTGCCGGCGACGCAGTCGACCGGCACCCGCAGGCGCTCCAGCACCTCGAGCACGCCGACATGGGCGGCGCCGCGCGCGCCGCCGCCGCCCAGCACCAGGCCGATGCGCGGCCGGCGGTCGGCAGGCAGGGCCGCCGGCAGCGGTGCGCTGGCCGGCATCAGGGCCTGCCCCTGCGCCTGCGCCTGACCGATGGCCGACGCGCCGCAGGCGAGCCATGCCGCGACCGCCGCCGCCCATGCCGCGCGGCTGACCCGGCGGCCCGGGTTCATGCGTCCTCTGGGGTGGCAACCACCTTGCCGGCGATCAGGCCGGCGATGCGGGCGTCGTCGTAGCCGAGCACGCTTGCGAGCACCTCGCGGGTATGCTCGCCGATGCGCCACGGCGGGGCGCTTGCCGGGCGCAACGGACCGCCGTCGAGATGGAAGGGCGGCGCGGTCACCCGCACCGGCTCGCGCTGCGGATGCGGCAGGGTGGGGAAGGCCTCGCGCGCGGCGAGATGCGGATGCGCGATCACCTCCTCGGCGCGCAGCATCGGCACGCTCGGCATGCGGGCTGCGGCGAGCGCCGCGACGGCTTCCTCACCGCTGCCGAAGGTCTCCAGCCAGCCATGCAGGATGTCGCGCAGCTCGGGCCAGTTGGCCCGGCGGGCCGCCGGGGTGCTGAAGCGTTCGTCGTGCAGCAGCTCGGGCCGGCCGATCAGGCTGGTGAGCCGCGGCCACATGTGCGGCGCGCCGCCGATCTGCATGGCCACATGCCGATCGCCCACGGCATGCACCACCATGCCGGCGCGCGGCGCGCGCTCGATGCTGCCGCCATTGAGCAGGGTGGGGAAATTGACATCGTCGGCGCAGACCAGGCACTCGAGCATGGACACATCGAGCACCGCGCCGCGCCCGGTGCGGCCCTGGCGCAGCAGCGCCGCGCAGATCGCGCCGAAGGCATGCGCGCCGGCCAGCACGTCGGCAGCCTGCAGGTTGGAGGCCTTGGGCGGCAGATGCCCGGCGCGCTCCAGGTCCATCATGCCGGAGAAGGCATTGATGAGATGGGCGTAGGCCTGCATGGAACTCAGTGGCCCGCTCTGGCCGAAGCCGGAGATCGAGCAGTAGACCAGCGCCGGCTTCAGGGCGCACAGCGTCGCGGAGTCGAGTCCGTACTTGGCCATGACGCCCGGCGAGAAGTTCTCGACCACCACATCGGCGCGCTGCACCAGCTCCAGCACCAGGGCGCGCGAGCCGGGGTTGGCGAGGTCGATGGCGATGCTGCGCTTGCCGGCGTTCATGCGCGCGAAGTACGCGCTCTGGTCGGTGCGGTCGGGCATGAGCTGCAGCCCGGCATAGCGCACCTCGTCGCCCTCGCCCGGGCGCTCCACCTTGATCACCGTGGCGCCAAGATCGGCCAGCAGGCGGGTGCTGTAGGGGCCGGCGAGCACCCGGGTGAAGTCCAGGATGGTGAATCCGGCGAGCAGCGGCTCGCGGCTGGCGGGGGTGGTCATGGCGGCGTCTCGCGGTTGGGGCGCGGGCGCGAGGGGGGCTCCCTGCGCCCGCGGGTTGCAGGCCCGTGGAGGTGCGGTCGAGGCTAGCACAGGCCCCGCTCGCGGGCGTTCCACGCTCGCCGACGCGTGCCGGCGGCATTCCATCGCGTCGGGCAGTGGGCCGGAGTGTCCGCCGGGCAGGGCATGCTTGAGCGGGTGAGCTGCGATGGTTAGAGTGGCGGGTTTGTTCCGGAGCACCCGCACCATGTCGAGAATCCGCATTTCCGCCGGCGGCCATGTCTTCATCGCCGAGACCCACCCCGACGCGCCGCAGACCGTGGCCGCCTTCAGCAAGCTGCTGCCCTACACGCAGAAGCTCATCCATGTGCGCTGGAGCGGCGAGGGCTGCTGGGTGCCGCTGGGCGACTTCCAGCTCGGCGTGGGCTTCGAGAACCACACCAGCCATCCCTCGGTGGGCGACATCCTCTTCTACCCCGGCGGCTACAGCGAGACCGAGATCATCCTGGCCTACGGCTCGTGCTGCTTCGCCAGCAAGATGGGCCAGCTCGCCGGCAACCACTTCCTGACCATCGTCGAGGGCAAGGAGAACCTGCGCGCCCTGGGCACCAAGGTGCTCTGGGAAGGCGCGCAGACCGTGCTCTTCGAAGCGATCTGACGCCCGTCGGCCGCGGATGAGCGCTCCGTACCCCAGCTGGCGCATCGAGCCGGTGGGGGATCGCTGCCTGATGGTGGCCTTCCCCGACCGGGTCGACCTCGACATCAATCAGGCGGTGCATGCGCTCGCGGCGCGGCTGATCGCGCGGCTGCCCGAGGGCGTCACCGATGTGGTGCCGGCCTTCTCCACCCTGGGCGTGCACTACCGTCCCGACGCGTTTCCCGGCGCGCTGCCCGCGCATCAGCGGCTGCAGACCCTGCTCGAGGCCCTGCTGGCCGAAGGACGGCCGCCGGCGGGCGGTCCCGCCCGTCAGATCGAGATTCCGGTCTGCTACGGCGGCGAGTTCGGGCCCGATCTCGAGGCCGTGGGCAAGGCCTGCGGCTTGAGCCCTGACGAGGTGGTGCGTCGCCACGCCGCGTCGGACCATGTGGTCTGCATGCTGGGTTTTGCACCGGGATTCCCGTACCTCGGTGGGCTCGACCCCAGCCTGGCCATGCCGCGGCGTGCCTCGCCCCGGGTGCGCATCCCGCCGGGCACGGTGGCCATCGCCCGCGAGCAGAGCGCGATCTACACCCTCGAGACCCCGGGCGGCTGGAACCTCATCGGCCGCACCGCGGTCGCGCTGTTCACGCCGCAGTCGGATCCGCCCACGCTGCTGCAGCCCGGCGATCGCGTTCGCTTCCGGCCGGTGCCGGCCGAGGCGCTCGCGCAGGCGCAGGCCCGGGTGCTGCCATGATCGAAGTACTCAAGCCGGGGCCGCTCAGCACGCTCCAGGATCTCGGCCGGGTCGGCCATCAGCGTTTCGGCGTCATCGCCAGCGGGGTCATGGACGAGTGGGCCCATCGCACCGCCAACCTGCTGGTCGGCAATGCCGACGACGAGGCCAGCCTCGAGATCACCCTGATGGGGCCGGTACTGCGCTTCCATGCCGACGCCCTGATCGCGCTGGCCGGCGCCGACCTCTCGCCGATGCTCGATGAACAACCCCTGCCCATGGCCACTCCGGTGCTGGTGCGCGCCGGCGCGCGCCTGGCCTTCGGGCGCCGGCGCTTCGGCTGTCGCGTCTGCCTGGCGGTTCGCGGCGGGTTTCCGGTGCCGCCGGTGATGGGCAGCCGCAGCACCTATCTGCGCGCCGGGTTCGGGGGCTTCGAGGGACGCGCGCTGCGGGCCGGCGACCGCTTGCCGCTCGGGCCCGATGCCGGTGGCGCCGCCTTCGGCGGGCTGCGGCGCGCGCTGGCCGCGGGCGAGGCCCCGATGGCCTTGCCGCCGGATTTCGAGGCGCCCGTCCACCCCGCGCTCGCGGGCGGCGCGCTGCGGGTGATCGCGGGCCAGCAGTGGCCGCGCTTCACGGCGCAGGCCCGCGAGTCGCTGGTGTCGGCCAGCTTCACCGTGAACCGCAACTCCGACCGCATGGGCTACCGGCTGGAAGGCCCGGCGCTGGCGCTGTCGTCGCCGCTCGAGATGATCTCCGAGGCGGTGACCTTCGGCACGGTGCAGGTGCCGCCCGATGGACAGCCGATCGTGCTGATGGCCGATCGCCAGACCACCGGCGGCTATCCCAAGATCGCCACCGTGGCCAGCGTCGACCTGCCGCTCATGGCGCAGAAGCTGCCCGGCGACAGCGTGAGCTTCACGCGCATCGAGCTCGACGCGGCGCGCGCGCTCGACGCCGCGCGCGAGGCGCAGTTCGCGCAGTTGCGCATCCGCATCGCATCCCTGATGGAGAACTGAACATGGCGGTCATCGATCTCAACTGCGACATGGGCGAGAGCTTCGGCGCCTGGCGCATGGGCAACGACGAGGCGGTGCTCGACCATGTCACCTCGGCCAACATCGCCTGCGGCTTCCATGGCGGCGATCCGCGCACCATGCGGCGCACGGTGGCCATGGCGCTCGCCCGTGGCGTCGCGGTGGGCGCGCATCCCGGTCTGCCTGACCTGCAGGGCTTTGGCCGGCGCAACATGAGCATCACCCCTGACGAGGCCTACGAGATGGTGGTCTATCAGGTGGGCGCGCTGGCCGCATTCGCCCAGGCCCAGGGCGGTCGGCTGCGCTTCGTGAAGGCGCATGGCGCGCTCTACAACATGGCCGCGCGCGACGCCGCGCTGGCGGGCGCCATCGCCGCCGCGGTGGCCGACTACGACCGCTCGCTCGCCTTCGTGGGGCTGGCCGGCAGCGAGCTCATCCGGGCTGCCGAAAAGCGCGGCCTGCGCGCGCTCGGCGAGGTCTTCGCCGATCGCAGCTACCAGGACGACGGCACGCTCACGCCGCGCAGCCAGCCCGGCGCGATGATCGAGTCGGTCGAGGACTCGGTGCGTCAGGTGCTCTCGATGGTGCTCGAGGGCCGGGTGCGCGCGGTGAGCGGCCGCGAGGTGCCGGTGCAGGCCGACACGCTGTGCATCCATGGCGATCAGCCCGGGGCGCTCGCCTTCGTGCAGCGCATCCGGCAGGCCCTGGCCGAGGCCGGGGTGACGGTGCGGGCTGCGGCGGCCTGATCAGCCGCCGGGTCGCGCGCGCCCGACAGCGCCCTCAGCCGGGCAGCTGCAGCACCTGCCGCGCCAGGATGTTGCGCTGGATCTCGCTGCTGCCGCCGTAGATGGTCGGCACCCGCGCCTTGTAGAAGGGCGCGAGCAGGTTCACCGAGTCTTCGCCGATCCGGACATCGCCGGTGAGCCCGCCCAGCGGCCCGGCGGTCTCGACGATCAGGTCGGCGATGCGCTGGAAGGTTTCCGAGGCCCAGATCTTGAGCAGCGAGACATCCGGGCCGAGCGGCTCGCCGCGCGCCACGGTGGCGGCGTAGCTGCCGTAGATGTCGGCGAGATGCGCCACATCCATGCGCAGCGTGAGCAGCCGCTCGCGAAACACCGGGTCGTCGAGCACGCCGCGGGCGCGCGCCACCGACTCGAGCACCAGCAGCCCGTACTCGGGCATCTTGGGGCTGCCCAGGAAGATGCGCTCGAAGCCGAGCAGCGACTTGGCCACGGTCCAGCCGGCGTTCAGGCCGCCGACCAGGTTGTCGCGGTGGGTGCGCGCGCCGTCGAGGAAGACCTCGCAGAACTCCTCGGTGCCGGCGATGTCACGGATGGGCCGCACCCGCACGCCCGGCGTGCGGATGTCGAGCAGCAGGAAGCTGATGCCTTCCTGCTTCTTCGCGGCGGGATCGGTGCGCACCAGCGCGAACATGTGGGTGGCGTCGTGCGCCAGCGTGGTCCAGATCTTCTGGCCGGTGATGACGAACTCGTCGCCGTCGAGTTCGGCGCGGGTGCTCAGGCTGGCCAGGTCCGATCCGGCATTGGGCTCGGAGTAGCCCTGGCACCAGATGGTCTCGCAGGACAGGATGCCCGGCAGATAGCGGCGTTGCTGCTCGGGCGTGCCATAGCGCATCAGCACCGGGCCCACCATCTGCACGCCATGGTCCTGGAAACGGGCGATGCCGCAGCGCTCCTGCTCCTCGAAGAAGATCAGGAGCTTCGCGGGCGACAGCCCCATGCCGCCGAATGCCACCGGCCAGGCCGGCGCCAGCCAGCCCTTGGCGGCCATGCGCAGGTACCAGTCGCGGTTCTCGTGCCAGCGCAGCCGCCGCGGCGGAAAGCGCCAGGCCAGCGGGTAGTGGGTCTCGAAGTCCTCGCGCACCAGGGCGCGGAAGGTCTCGTCGTCGAGCGCGTTCCAGTCGCGCTCCTGGGGCACGCCGTAGCGCGCGGTGTCGGTGGGGGGGCTCATGCGGTCAGCGCGCCAGAGGCGTCGGCCAGGGCGCCCCAGCGGCGGCGGTGCTCGGCGGCATTGCCGAGCCAGGCCGACAGGCTGAGCGCGCGGTTGAGGTAGATGCCGAGTTCGTACTCGTCGGTGAAGCCGATCGCGCCGTGCAGCTGGACCGACTGGTTGCACAGCATCAGCGCGGCGTGCGCGGCGCGCGCCTTGGCGCTGCTTGCGGCCTGGGTGCGGGCGCGGGCATCGGCGCCCGGCGAGTCGAGCACCGCGACGGCGGCATCGACCGCGGCGCGGGCAAGCTGGCGCTGGATCCAGAGGTCGACCGCCCGGTGCTGCAGCGCCTGAAAGCTGCCGATCGGCTTGCCGAACTGCTTCCGGGTGCGCAGGTAGTCGAGGGTGAGGTCGAGCGCATGGTCCATCAGCCCGACGAGCTCGGCGGCGCTGGCCACCAGGGCGACATCGAGCGCATCGCGCAGCAGGCTGCCCGCTCCAGGGCCACGCGCGAGCAGCTCGTCGGCCGCGAGGCGCACATCGCTCAGGCGCAGCAGCGCGCTGGCGGTGCCGTCGGCGGCGGGCTCGTCGAGCCGGACCAGACCGTCCCGATCGCGAGGCAGCAGTCCCAGCGCCAGGCCCTCGGGCAGGCGCGCGGCCACCAGGAAACCATCGGCGCTGGCCGGGGCGGCAAAGCGGGCCGTGCCTGACACTCGCAGGCTGCCTTCGGCTTGCGGCGTGGCCAGCAGACCCGTACCGTCCGGCTCGAGACAGCCCTGCTCGGGCTGCCAGGCCAGCGCGATGACCTGCTCGCCCGCCAGCACCGCAGCCAGTGTCGATGCGGCCTGGCTGCCCTCGGCCCGCGAGAGGCACCAGGGCGCGATCAGGCCCGAGGCGAC
>JAGWVN010000181.1 GCA_018970865.1 Betaproteobacteria bacterium | reverse complement strand
CGGCGTGTCGCTCCGAGAGGGCCAGGTAGCGTTCGCGCGCTGGCGAGACCAGTTCGACCCCGCCGAGGCGAAAGCCCTGCAGCGCGAGGTCCACGGCCCGCTGCCGCGCCGGCCCGAGCGCGGCGTAGCCGCTGCTCTCGCGCAGCGCCTGGTACTGCTGATAGAGCGCCCGGTTCTGGCCGAGCTCGGTCCAGAACTGCGTGACCCGTGGCAGGTTCTGGTTGAAGGCGGCGCGCAGCGGCGGCGTGTCGGCCACGCTGCACAGGTGCCCGACCAGGCTCCACGCGCGCGAGAGCCGCTCGGTGGCGTTTTCGATGGGCACGACGAAACCCTCCCAGGTGGCGGGCGTGCCGGGGCGGGTGAGCGCCGCGACGGTGTCGCGGGCCTCGGCCAGCAGGATGTCGAGCGCCGGGCTCACATGCTCCGGCTGGAAGCGCTCGAAGCGCGGCAGGCCGGAGAAATCGAGCAGGGGATTCAGGTCGGACATGGAGCGGATGCCTTCGGCAGACAGTGGGATCAGCGGGCGGCGGCCCGGGTGGCCGCCTCGAGGGTGTTCACCAGCAGCATGGCGCGGGTCATGGGACCCACCCCGCCCGGCACTGGCGTGATCGCGCCGGCGACGGCCAGGGCGCTGTCGAAGTCCACATCGCCGCACAGCCGACCGGCCTGCGGGCCGTCCGGGATGCGGTTCATGCCGACATCGATCACCACCGCGCCGGGCTTGATCATGTCGCCGGTGATCATGCGGGCGCGGCCGGCGGCCACCACCAGCACATCGGCGCGCCGGCAGTGCGCCGCGAGATCGCGGGTGCGGCTGTGGCAGATGGTGACGGTCGCGCTCGCCTGCAGCAGCAGCATGGCCTGGGGCTTGCCCACGATGTTGCTGCGCCCGACCACCACGGCCTCGGCGCCAGCCAGGTCCACCCCGGCATGAGCCAGCAGTCTCATGACGCCCAGTGGCGTGCAGGGCACGAAGCCGCGCTGCCCGGTCATGAGCGCGCCGGCGCTGGCCACATGAAAGCCATCGACATCCTTGAGCGGCGAGATGGTTTCGATCACCCGCTGCGCGTCGAGGTGTGGCGGCAGCGGCAGCTGCACCAGGATGCCGTGGATCGCGGGGTCGGCGTTCAGCGCCCGGATGCGCGCAAGCAGATCGGCCTCGGTGGTGTCGGCCGGCAGCCGCTGCAGGACCGAACGCAGGCCCGACTCCTCGCAGTCCTTCACCTTGTGCTTCACATACACGGCCGAGGCCGGGTCGTCGCCCACCAGCAGCACGGCCAGCCCCGGGGGCGTGCCCTGCCGGGCGAGCTGCGCGGCGCGCTCGGCCACCTCGGCGCGAATGCGTTGAGCGAGGGCGGCGCCATCGAGAAGTCGGGCGGTCATGGGCGATCGGAAAGTCGGAAGGGAAGATCCAACTTTACACGCAAGCCCGAAGGTTCTATACTCTAGGGCTCTTCGGGGGTATAGCTCAGCTGGGAGAGCGCTTGCATGGCATGCAAGAGGTCAGCGGTTCGATCCCGCTTACCTCCACCAAGAGACCTTGTCCCGTTCGTCTAGAGGCCTAGGACACGACCCTTTCACGGTTGTAACAGGGGTTCGAATCCCCTACGGGACGCCACACCGGCGTCTGAGGTTCCGCGGTGCGCTGCAACGGCGCGAATCCTACCGCCAAGGCGTCTCATCCATTTGAGTGAATTTTGCCGAATGCCGGGCTGCGCATCGCCCGTCTTCCGACCGGCAATCGGTCCTCGGCAGCGATTCATCGGTCCCGCGCTGCCGCGGGATCGCTGGCGCGGTACAACAGCAGTCGTACCCGACTGCCCGCGCAGGATGACCGATGCCCGACCAGAAATACCGCCTTGTCACCCGCTCCGACTTCGACGGCCTGGTCTGCGCCGCGCTGCTCAAGGAGCTCGACCTCATCGACGACATCCTGTTCGTCCACCCCAAGGACATGCAGGACGGCAAGGTCGCCATCGGCCCTCGCGACATCACCACCAACCTGCCCTATGTGGCTGGCGCGCATCTGGTCTTCGACCATCATCTTTCCGAGACCTTGCGAAACGGTGAACGGGCGGCCAACCATGTGATCGTGGCCGAGGCGCCGTCGGCGGCGCGGGTGGTCTACGAGCATTTCGGCGGCGCCGCCACCTTCCCGCGGATTTCGCCGTCCATGATGGCCGCGGTCGACAAGGCCGATTCGGCCGCCTACAGCCTTGACGATGTGCTGCGCCCCGACGGCTGGACGCTGCTCAACTTCCTGATGGATGCGCGCACCGGCCTGGGCCGCTTCCGCGACTTCAGGGTCTCCAACTATCAGCTGATGATGCAGCTGATCGATTACTGCCGCGGCCACACGATCGAGCAGATCCTGCAGTTGCCGGATGTGGTCGAGCGGGTGGCGCTGTTCCGGGAGCACGAGCAGCGCGCCATCGAGCAGATCCGTCGCTGCGCCAGCGTGCGCGGCAAGGTGGTGGTGCTCGATCTGCGCAGCGAGGAGATCATCTGGGCGGCCAACCGCTTCATGATCTACGCGCTCTTCCCGCAGTGCTCGGTGTCGGTCCATGTCATGTGGGGCCTGAAGCAGCAGAACACCGTGCTGGCGGTGGGCAAGTCGATCATCGACCGCTCCGCCCGCGCCAATGTCGGCGAGCTCTGCCTTCGGCACGGCGGCGGCGGCCATCGCGCGGCAGGCACCTGCCAGGTGGCCCACGAGCGTGCCGAGCAGGTGCTCGGCGAGATCATCGCGGGCATCGTCGCGGCCGACGCCAGGCCCGAACCGGTCTCGGTGGCCGCAAGCTGAGCCGCCACGCCGGCCGCAGCCGGCCGGCGCAGTCGCGCTCCGTCTCGGTCGACCGAGCGCCCACCGGCCGGGTCCTGCCGGGTCAGCGCTTGTTCGGTCCCATGAAGCCGAACAGGAAGCCCGCCACCTTGCGCATCTGGATCTCCTCGGAGCCCTCGGTGATCCGGTAGCGCCGGTGGTGCCGGTAGATGTGCTCGAAGGGCTTGTGCCGCGAGTAGCCGATGCCGCCATGCACCTGCATCGCCCGGTCGGCGGCTTCGCAGACCAGCCGGTTGGCCCAGTAGTTGCACATCGAGACCTTGTCGGAGAGCTTCTTCTCGACCTCGGGATGGGGCATCTGGTCCATCTCCCAGGCGGTCTTGCGGATGAGCAGGCGCAGCATCTCGCACTGGGTGGCCAGCTCGACCAGCGGGAACTGGATGGCCTGGTTCTCTGCCAGCGCC
>JAGWVN010000073.1 GCA_018970865.1 Betaproteobacteria bacterium | reverse complement strand
CGCCGGGTGCAGGAGGCCGCGCGCATCCTCGACATCGTGCCGCTGCTGCAGCGCAAGCCCAAGCAGCTCTCCGGCGGGCAGCGCCAGCGGGTGGCCATGGGCCGCGCCATCGTGCGCGACCCGGCGGTGTTCCTCTTCGACGAGCCGCTCTCCAATCTCGACGCCAAGCTGCGGGTGCAGATGCGCACCGAGATCAAGAAGGTTCACCAGAAGGTGCGCACCACCACGGTCTATGTCACGCATGATCAGGTCGAGGCCATGACTCTCGCCGACCGGGTGGTGGTGATGAATCACGGCGTGATCGAGCAGGTGGGCACGCCGCAGGAGCTCTATCACAGTCCGCGCACCCGCTTCGTGGCGGGCTTCATCGGCTCGCCGGCCATGAACATGCTGCCGGTGACGCTCACCCGCGCGGGCGCTGGCCTGCAGCTTGATCTGGGCGGCGGCATCACCCTGCAGGTGCCGGCCGATCGCATCGCCAAGTACGAGGCCCATGCCGGCAAGCCGCGGCTGCTGCTCGGGCTGCGCCCGGAGCACCTCACCGACGCCGCCACCACCGGTGAGGTGCCCGGCCAGAGCTTCACCGTGCCGCTCGAGGTGAGCGAACCGATGGGCATGGAGACCCTGATCTACTTCACTCTCGGTGATGTGACGGTCTGCGGCAAGATCAGCCCCGATGTGGATGCCAGCCCGGGAAGGCGCATCCTGCTCACCGCCAAGCTGCAGAACATGCACCTCATTGACGAGGAGAGCGGGCTGGTGCTCTGACGGCTACCGCGGCACGCCGGCCAGCCAGGCGCCGAAAGCCGCTTTCCACCACTTCGCCTGCGCGGTGGTGCCGTGCCCCGCCGTGTCGGGGCTGCCCGGCAGCATCAGCAGGCGGGCGTGCCGCACCCGGGCGAGTTCCCGCTCCATCACGCCGAGCTCCGGCGGATTGCGCTCGTCATCGGCAGAGTTGATGGCGAGCACATGCGCGGTGATCCGCGGCAGGCCCGGCGATGGGTCATAGTCGCGTGACGAGTCCCACTGATAGAGCAGGTCGTTGGCATCGGCGGTGAACGGCGCTCTCAGGCGCTCATCGAGCAGCGCATCGGCCCTGGCCCTGTCAGGAGCGGCCTTGAACAAGGCCTGATTCCCGCCATTGGTGGCCACCGCATAGAACACCGAGGCGAACGCGGCGCTGCGCGGCTGCGTGGCGTACTCCCCGCCCTTCCAGTCTGGATCGTTGCGGATGGAATCGATGATCAGACGGCGGGTCATCCAGTTGCGTCCCGACATGGCGACGGGCATCGAAGCCATCGGCACCACCGCGTCCATCATCGCCGGGTATCGGCTTGCCCAGATCCAGGCCTGCATGCCGCCCATCGAGTTGCCCAGCACCAGGCGCAGCCGGCGGATGCCCAGACCCTCGGTCACCAGCCGATACTGGGCGTCGACCATGTCCTCGTAGCTGTAGCGGGGAAAGCGCGCGCGCAGGCCGTCGGAGGGTTTGGTCGAGCCACCCGCGCCGATCGCATCGGGCAGGATCACGAAGTGATGCCGCAGATCGAGCGGCTGGCCCGGACCGAACAGTTCCCCTGCAAAGGCCGGCACGAGAAAATTCGCGCCGCTGCCTGCGGTGCCGTGCAGAAGCAGCACCGGGTCGCCCGCGGGGTTGCCCAGCGTGCGATAGGCGATGCGCAACTCGGCCATCGTCTCGCCGGTGTGGAATCGGAAGTCCTTCGCCACCCAGGTGGCCAGGGCGGGCGTCGGCAGCGTCTGCGCCCAGGCGGGGCCCTGCAGGCCGCCCGCCAGCATCAGGACCATGAGCAGGGAACGGATCAGCGATCGCATGGGGTGTCCTCGGAAGGCCGGCCAGCCGGCGACTGAAGGCCCGAGGCCGCGGCCTGCGCCCGGACCCGGGTGTTTTCCCAGCTGCAGAAGATGCCCCCCTGCAGGCCCCGGGCGATCGGGTCGCGGTCGTTCGCGTGCTCGGCCACCCGATCTCGCCAGTCGTCGGCACTGTCCTGAGGCTGATAGCCGATCCGGCGCGCGGCTTCGTCGGGCCACCAGCCCTCGCGGTTGCGCGAGGCGCCGAACACGATCTCGAAGTGGATGTCGGCCTCGATCGCGCGCTCGACAAGGTGCGCCAAATCGCGGTGGCTGATCCAGGTGGCGAGGTGCCGGCGCTCGCCGGGTTCATCGGGCTGGCGGGCGGTGCCGATGCGCAGACAGACAGCGCTCAGGCCGAACTTGTCGGCGTACAGACTCGCCAGCGCCTCGCCGAAGACCTTGGAGACGCCGTACCGGGTGTCGGGCCGCACCGCCTCGCTGCCATCGAGCCGCGCGGTGCGCGGGTAGAAGCCGATGGCATGGTTCGACGAGGCGAACACCATCCGACGCACACCGGCCATCCGCGCCGCTTCGAAGGTCTGGTAGCAGCCCTCGATGTTGGCATCGCGGATCGACTCCCAGGGCGCCTCGGTGGACACGCCCCCAAGATGAACGACCGCGTCCACGCCCTGCATCGCCGCGCGCATGGCGTCCGCGTCGGTGAGTTCGCAGCGCACCACCGTCTCTTCGGGCCCGGGCGGGTCCATCTCGGCCCGGTCGACCAGCACCATCGGCCAGCGGCCCTGCCAGCGCGCGCGCAGCATCCGGCCGATCAGGCCCGCCGCGCCGGTGATCATGATTCGTCGCATCGATCGCCCTCCTCTCGTCTGGCGCCCGGGCTGGCCGCCCTTCCGCCTGCCTGGTGTATCGTGCCTCGACTTTACCCGCCCGCGCGGAGCAGGTCGGCGCGCACTCCCGGAGACCGTCCGATGTCCCCATCCGACAACCGCTACCCCGATCCCGCGGTCGAGATCCTCGATCCGGCCTTCGAGCCCTATCGATTGTTCAATGCCGCGGTCGAGCGCCTGGCCACCGGCTTTCGCTGGGCCGAAGGGCCGGTCTGGTTCGGCGACGGCCGCTTCCTGCTCTGGAGCGACATCCCGAACAACCGGATCATGAAGTGGGAGGAGGAGACCGGCGCAGTGTCGGTGTTCCGCGCGCCCTCGGGCTTTGCCAACGGCAACACCCGCGACCGTCAGGGCCGGCTGGTCACCTGCGAGCACGGCGGGCGCCGGGTGGTGCGCACCGAGTATGACGGCTCGCTCACCGTGCTCGCCGATCGCTTCGAGGGCCGGCGCCTGAACTCGCCCAATGATGTGGTGGTCAGGTCCGACGGCTCGGTATGGTTCACCGACCCGCCCTTCGGCATCCTGAGCCACTACGAAGGCCACCGGGCAGAGCCCGAGCTCGGCATGCATGTGTACCGCATCGATCCGGTCTCCGGCGAGGTGCGCGCGGTGGTCCGCGATCTGCGCGGCCCGAACGGGCTGGCGTTCTCGCCGGACGAGAAACGGCTCTATGTGGTCGAGTCGCGGGCTCGCCCGAACCGGCTCATCCTCGCCTTCGATGTCGGCGAGGACGGCTGCTCGCTGTCGGGCCAGCGCACCTTCATCGATGCCGGGCCGGGCACGCCCGACGGGTTTCGCGTCGATGTCGACGGCAACCTCTGGTGCGGCTGGGGCATGGGCAGCGACGGGCTCGACGGCGTGCATGTCTTTTCGCCGCAAGGCCGGCTGATCGGCCGCATCCGGCTGCCCGAGCGCTGCGCCAATGTGTGCTTTGGCGGACCGGCGCGCAACCGCCTGTTCATGGCGGCCAGCCGCTCCCTGTACGCGCTCTACGTCAACACCCAGGGCGTGGCCGGCGGCTGAGCCGCGCAGCCGGAAGACCGTGCCAGCGGCGCCCCCGGCGCCCGCTCAGCGCCCGCTCAGCGCCCGCCCTGGGCGTCATCCACCCGCACCGTGGTGCCGGTGACGAACTCCGAGGCCGGCGACACCAGGAAGAGCAGCGTGCTGTCGAGCTGAGCCGGGTCACCCAGCCGCGGCCGCGGAAAGTGCTTCGTGATGTCGCCCATGCGCGAGAGCATCCCGTCCATCATCTCGGACGAGAAGGCGCCCGGCGCGATTGCATTCACATTGATGTGGTAACGGGCCCACTCAACCGCCAGCGTCTCGGTCATCCGCACCACCGCCATCTTCGACGTGGCGTAGAGCGCCGCGCCACGACCGTCGTAGGCATAGGCCGCGCGCGAGGCCAGGTTGACGATGCGCCCCGGCTTCTCGGCCGCGATCAGGCGCCGGGCCACTTCGCAGGACAGGATCCAGGGCGCGCGGACATTGATGTCGAGCACCCGGTCGATCAGTTCCACCGACATCTTGTGGGCGCGCTGCGCGTCAGGGATGCCGGCGTTGTTGACCAGGATGGTGACCGTGCCCAGCGCCGCCTCGGCGCGGGCCACCACATCGATCAGCTGGTCGGCATCGGTCACATCGAGCGCCAGCGGCAGCGCGCGGCCGCCGGCAGCGCGGATCTCCGCGGCGAGTTCCTCCAGACGATCGAGCCGCCGCGCGGCCACCGCCACGGTGGCGCCGGCAGCGGCCAGCACGCGGGCAAAGCGCCGGCCAAGGCCGGCCGACGCGCCGGTGACCAGGGCGACCTGGCCGGTGAGATCCTGGGAGGCATTGGGCAAGGGGAAGTCGGGCATGACGGGCTCGTTGGCGGGAGGAGCAACCAAGTTGACCCGCGGGCGGCAGGCTGTCAAACCACCGCACGGCCGCGCGTCTCGTTCCCGCCGGCGCCGCGGCAGTCAGGGCCTGCGGCCCTGCTAAGGTCGCAAGCCTGCACGCCTGCGTCGCAGGCCGCCAACCCACAGGAGTCCCTGGCCATGACCGAGACGATGCGCGCCGGCATCTGGAACTACGGCGATCTCTTCGATGCCGTCGCCACGGTGGTGCCGGCCGAGCAGACCGCGCTTGCCCACGCCGACAGAAGCATCAGCTGGGGCGAGCTCGCCGCGCGCACCAACCGGCTCGCGCGGGCGCTGCAAGATGGCGGCGCACAGCCCGGCGAGAAGATCGCGCTCTACCTGCGCAATCACCCGGCGTATCTCGAAGGGGTGATCGCCGGCTTCAAGTCGAGGCAGGTGCATGTCAATGTGAACTACCGCTACGCCGCGCGCGAGGTCCACTACATCCTCGAGAACGCAGACGCCACCACCGTGGTCTTCGGGCGCGAGTTCTCGCCGCTGGTGGCGCAGATCGCCGCCAGCCTGCCCGGGGTGCGCCGCTGGTGGGTGGTCGAGGACGGATCGGGCGTGGCAATCCCGGGGTTCGCGCAGGCCTTCGAGGCCGTGGCGCAGGCCGGTTCTGGCGAGCCGCTGGGCATCACCCGCTCGCCCGACGACCAGTTCTTCATCTACACCGGCGGCACCACCGGCATGCCCAAGGGCGTGATGTGGACGCAGGACGCGCTGCGCCGCGCGCTGATCAATCCGGCGCTGGTGGTGCGCGTGCCCCAGGACCTGCCGGACCATCTTTCCATCGTGCGCGAGAACGGCCGCGGGCCGGTCAATCTGCCGGCCTGCCCGCTCATGCACGGCACCGGCCTGCTCACCGCCATCTCGGCCCTGGTCGCGGGTGGTACCGTGGTCACCCTGCCGAGCGCGCACTTCGATCCCCAGGAGCTCTGGGCTGCCGTCGAGCGTCACCGCGTCGACCAGATCGTGATCGTGGGCGATGCCTTCGCCCGACCGATGACCCGCGCCCTCGACGAACTCGCCGGCCGGCGCGACCTCGGCTGCGTGCTCTCGATGGTCTCCTCGGGCACGATGTGGAGCCTCGAGGTCAAGCAGGCCCTGCTGCGGCACCTGCCGCAGGTCACCCTGCTCGACTCCTTCGGCTCGTCCGAGGCAGTGGGCTTCGGCCTGTCGGTGATGACCGCGGCCGGCGAGGTGCAGACCGCGCGCTTCCAGATCGGCGACGAGGTGAAGGTCTTCAACGAAGACGGTCGCGAGGTCGGGCGAGGCACCGGCGAGATCGGGCTGATCGCCCGCGCCGGCGCGATCCCGCTGGGCTACTACAAGGACCCGGCCAAGACCGCGGCAACCTTCCGCGTCGTGAACGGCGTGCGCTATGCCATCCCCGGCGATTTCTGCACGGTCGATGTCGACGGCACCATCACCCTGCTCGGTCGCGGCAGCGGCTGCATCAACACCGCCGGCGAGAAGGTGTTCCCCGAGGAGGTCGAGGAGGTGCTCAAGCAGCATCCCGATGTCGAGGACGCGCTGGTGGTGGGGCTGCCCGACGAGAAGTGGGGCCAGGTGGTCACCGCGGTGGTCGAACTGCGCGCCCAGGCTGGCCTCGACGAAGACGCGCTTCGCGCCCATGTGCGAGGACAGCTTGCCGGCTACAAGACCCCCAAGCGCGTGGTGGCGGTGGCCCGGATGTTCCGGGCGCCCAATGGCAAGGCCGACTACGCCGGCGCGCGCGAGCACGCGGCGCGAACCCTCGCGGCAGCCGGGGGATGAGCGGGCGGGGCGCGGCGCGGCCGCGTGAGGCACGATCACGCGCGGGCCGACGCCGGCCAGCCGATGCTCGGCTCATGCCCCCGGAAGTTCTCTAGCCACCAGCGCCAGTCCTCGGGCACCAGCGAGAACGGCGAGGGATGCCCGAGTTCACGCGCCGCCCACACCGGCCAGTGCGGGTTGGCCAGGGCCGGCCGCCCCAGCATCACCAGATCGATCCGCTCCTCGCGGATCGCCCGATCGGCGTTCTGCGGGATGCCGAGGTTCCAGCTGGTGGCCACCGGGATGCCCACCTCCTCGCGCACCCGCTGGGCGCGCGACAGCATGAAACCGACCCGATTGAACGGCGGATCGACGAGCTGGGTGGCATTGCCTCCCATCGAGAGATCGGCCAGATCCAGGCCATGCGCCTTCATCATCCGCACGGCGATCAACGCGTCCTCGAACTGCGTGCCCTGCGGATGGAAGTCATCGCAGCCCAGCCGCATGGTCAGGGGGTACTGCTCGGGCCAGACGGCGCGCACGGCGTCGAGCGCCTCCAGGTGGAAGCGCACCCGGTTCTCGAGGCTGCCGCCATAGCGGTCGGTGCGCTGATTGGCCAGCGGCGACAGGAAGCTCGCCCCAAGATAGCCGTGGGCGTAGTGCATCTCCAGCCACTGGTAACCCGCCTCGAGCGCGCGACGCGCCGCCTGCGCGTAGGCCTGGTGCAGCTGCGCGATCTCGTCGATGCTCAGTTCGTGGACCGGGTGATGGTGACCCGGCCCGCCGAAGGGAATCGCCGACGGCGCCCGGCAGGTCCAGCCGTCGGGATGATCGGGCGGCAGCTGCTTCTTTGCGCCGCCACCGAACGCACCCTTGTGCGGCGGCAGTTCGCTGCCCTTGCGCCCGGTATGGCCGAGCTGGATGGCAGGCACGGCGCCCATGCGCTTGATGATCGCGCACACGCGGGCGTGGCCCTCGATCTGGTCATCGCTCCAGATGCCGGCGCAGGAAGTGGTGGTGCGTCCATCGGGCGTGATCGCCATCTGTTCGCCGAACACCAGCGCGAAGCCGCCCGCGGCGCGGGCGCCCAGGTAGCACACATGGTAGTCATCGAGCTTGCCGTCGACGGAGTTGTACATCGTCATCGGCGACATCACGGTGCGGTTGCGCAGCGTCACGCCCTTCAGGGTGTAGGGGCTGAAGAGATCGGGCATTGAACTGTCCTGAGGCAGGGGTTGTCGAGAAAGCGGATGCCGCACTTTGCCTGAGTCTCGGCGCGACGCTATGGTAGGGAACCATGACGACGCCCGCCCCCGACTACCAGTACGACTTCCGTGCCGTCTCGTATCCGCTGCGCCTGTACAGCGGCCAGGACGCCCTCGAGCAGCTGCCCGCGGAGCTCAAGCGCCACGGCGCGAAGCGCGCCTTCATCGTCTGCGGCCGCACGGTGTCGCGCAGCCTGGGGCTGATCGCTCACATCCGCGCGATCCTCGGCGCAGCGTGCGCCGGCGTCTTCGACGAGATGGACAAGGACACCACGCTCGATGCCGTGGTGCGCGCAGCCCGGGCCGCCAGGGACGCGAACGCCGATCTGCTCGTCAGCGTGGGCGCGGGCAGCGTCACCCAGGGCGCGCGGGTGGTCGCCATCCTCATGGCCGAGACCGCGCCCATCGACACCCTGATCACCCAGTATCCCGAGCATGGCCCGGCCATCAGCCCGAAGCTGATGGCACCCAAGGTGCCCATCATCAATGTGCTCACGGCGGCCACCAGCGCGCAGAACCGCGCGGGCTCGGCGGTGAAGGATCCATCGCGCGGGCACCGCATGGAGTTCTTCGACCCCAAGACCCGGCCGGTGGCCGTCTTCTGGGACTCGGCCGCGCTGATGACGGCGCCGGTTTCGCTGGTGCGCACCACGAGCGCCTCGGTGTACTGGCGCTCGGTGGTGAACCTGGGCGCGCCCCAGACCTCGCCCTTGTGCGAAGGCGACCGCCTGCAGGCCTTCCGGCTCTCGCAGCTCGCGCTGTCGCGGGTGGGCGACACGCGCGATCCCGGGCCGCGCATCGCCGCCTGCGCGGCGTCCTTCCTGCAGAACCGGGAGGCCGACGACGGTGGCGGGCCGATCGGCACCCACTGGGTGAGCCGCGTGGTCTACGGCTTTGCCACCGGCATCTTCCAGCTCCACCCGCAGGTCGGGCAGGGCGAGGCCAATACCGCGCTCACCCCCACGGTGGTGCGCCGGCTCGGTCCGCGCGATCCTCAGGCGATGGCCAGGATGGCGCAGGGCCTCGGGGTGTGGCTGCCCGAGGAGGCGATCGATCTCGCCCCGGATCGCGCAGCTGCCGAACTCGAGCGGGTCTTCCAGGCGGCGCGTCTGCCCACGCGAATCGCGCAGCTCGGCATCCCGCGCGAGAGCCTGCCGGCAGTGGTGGCGCACTCGCTGAAGAATTTCAATGCCGACCCGAAGCGCGAGTTCCTGAAGGAGCGGGCGATGCTGGCGGAGCTCATCCAGGACTGCTGGTGATCCCAGGTCAGCCAGCATCCCGGAAAGACTGGATCAGCCAGGGATCCTCGTGAAGCCTGTCGTGCCGCCCGGCTTCGGCCCCATCCTGCGCAGCAGCCCGGTCCTCGATGCCCTTGGCGGCTTCATGAGCCGCGGCGAGGGCGATGCGCTCGAGATCGGACTGCTGGTCGGCCCGTCGCACCTGAACGCCCGCGGGCGTCTGCATGGTGGGGTCACCGCCACATTGCTCGACACGGCGATGGGGTACATGCTGGCCGCACGCACCGGCGGGCGGCGGCGCCTGACCGCGCGGCTCACCATCGACTACCGATCGGCCGCCGACGAGGGGGAATGGCTGCAGGTGTTTCTCGACCGGGCCGCCGAGGATGGGCGCAAGACGCTCGCGTTCGGCCGACTCTTGGCTGGCGAGCGACTGGTGGCCGAGGTGACGGTGCTGTTCATCGACGCACCGCAGAAACCATCCTGATCCCGTCGCCACCGTCCCTCGGCTGCGCCCCATTCCAATCCGCCAAGTCCCCGGGACGCCCCGGTTGCCGAATCGGCCATCATGCTGTGCAGGCGCGCCGCGCAGGTCACTGACCGCGATCGCCCCGCTCCGGCCCATTCCGGCCGCCACACGAACTCCAAGGCACTCCCGTGACCCAAGAAGCCCGCGCCTGCATCGCCGGCGCCTTTGAACACCCCACCCGCCTCGCGCCCGACAAGTCGGTGGCGCAGCTGCATGCGGAATGCGCCGCCGGTGCGCTGCAGGATGCCGGCCTGAGCCTGTCGGATGTCGACGGCTACTTCTGCGCCGGCGACGCGCCCGGTGCCAGCCCGCTGTACCTCGCCGACTACATGAACCTGAAGCTGCGCTGGTATGACGGCACCGAATCGGGCGGCTGCTCCTATCTCGCCCACATCGAGCATGCCGCCACGGCGATCGCCGCCGGGCGCTGCTCGGTCGCGCTGATCACGCTGGCCGGCAAGCCGCGCTCCAGCGGCCAGGCCACCGGCACCGCGTTCCGGCCGCCGCCGGTTGACCGACCCGAGGCACTGTGGGAGTCGGCCTTCCGATGGACCATCGGCGGCATCTACGGAATGATGATGCAGCGGCACATGCATCAGTACGGCACCACCCTCGAGCAGCTGGCCTGGGTGAAGGTGGCCGCTGCCGAGCATGCCCGCCACAACCCGCATGCCATGCTGCGCAAGCCGGTCACGGTCGAGGAAGTCATGAACTCGCCGATCGTGTCCGACCCCCTGCGCCGCCATGACTGCTGCGTGATCAGCGACGGCGGCGGCGCGCTGGTGCTCACCCGCCCCGAGATCGCGCGCAGCCTCAAGCGTCCGGTGGTCAAGGTGATCGGCTGCGGCCAGACCCTGAACACCAACAACGGCGGCTACCTCGACCTCACCCGCACCGGCGCCGAGCGCTCCGGCGCGGCGGCCTTCGCCGAGGCCGGCGTCACACCCGCCGACATCGACTACGCCTCCATCTACGACAACTTCACCATCATGGTGATCGCGCAGATCGAGGACCTCGGCTTCTGCGCCAAGGGCGAGGGTGGCCGCTTCGTGGCCGACGGCGGCCTGATCTCCGGCGTGGGCCGTCTGCCCTGGAACACCGATGGCGGCGGGCTGTGCAACAACCACCCCATGAACCGCGGCGGCATCACCAAGGCCATCGAAGCCGTGCGCCAGCTGCGCGGCGAGGCCCACCCGGCCGTGCAGGTCAAGGACTGCCGGCTCGCGCTGGCAGCCGGCCCCGGCCTGGTCCTCGGCCCCGGCCATGCCCACGCCACCGTCATTCTCGAGCGGGAGTAAGCCCATGACAGACACCCAATCCCGCGCCGGATTCGAGCAGGATCCCTTCGCCGCTGCCTTTCCCGAGACCCGCGAGTTCTGGGCTGCCGCCGAGCAGGGACGGCTGGTGGTGCCCACCTGCGAGGACTGCGGGCGCGCCCACTGGTATCCGCGTGCCCACTGCCCGCTCTGCGGCAGCGCGCGCCTGCGCTGGACCCAGGCCAGCGGCCGCGGCACCCTGCATGCCTTCAGCCCGGCGCGCCGCGCCGAACCGCAGTACACCCTGGCCTATGTCACCCTCGACGAAGGGCCCACGCTGATGACCAACATCATCGACGCGCCGCCCGAGGCGCTGCGCATCGGCCAGCCGGTGGTGGTGCGCTTTCAGCCCGCGCCGGAAGGCCGGATGATGCCGTTCTTCGCGCCGGCCTGATCTGCGGCGCGCGACCCGCGACATCGATGCAGCGCGGGCAGACACGCCCGCGTCTCACGCCCGGTGGGCGCCTAGAGGCTGCACTGCCCGGAGCCTGCGGTTCCGGTGGCGCGCAGGCGCGAGAAGCTTGCCTCGAGCGAAACCAGCCGCAACCCGGTGACCCGGGCAAATCCATGATTGGCCGAATCGACCGTCAGGCGCAGCCCCGGCCCGGCCTCGACCGCCACGCTGCGAGCCGCACCCTGCGAGTCGGTCCCTTCGATGGTGACGGTCGTGCACCCGGCGCTGAAGCAGTTGTCGTGAGCCACGACGGAGGCACGCTCGAACACCGCGCCGCTGGTGCCACCGAGGCTGACCACCATCTGCCCGCTCATGAAAACAGACTGATCTCCGGACGATGGGGTCACCCCGAGCAGGTACGAACCGCTGGTCAGCCGGAACTGGTGGTGAACCGAGCCATCGAGACTGAAGAAATCATCGCTGACCGAGACCGCGGCGGTCGTGGCCGGCGTGACGGTGACAGGCAGGGCCGTGAGCATCGCAATCGGCCGACCGGGGTCATAGCGACACACCGACTGCACGCTGATGCTGTGCTCGCCGGGAGGCGTGCCGGCGGGAACCGAGATCCGCAGTCCCTCGACCTTGCCATGGCTGACCCGAACGCTGCTCGAGCCATCGGCCTGGAGCGAACCGGTGAGACTGCCGATGCTCGCCCGCATGTTCACCCGGCCCTGCTGGGTGTTGACCAGGTAGGTGAGATCCGCGCAGGCTCCAGCGGCCACGCTGGCAGGCACGCCGGAACCCGAAGTGACCTGATCGTGGCGGTCGATGGCTGCGCGAACTTCCTTCCTGAGGAAGGTTTCCAGGCTGCTGCTTGCATCGAGCGCAGTGCCGGCGGCGCCAGGAAGGGCCGTACCGATTTCGTTGTCGACCAGGCGGTAGGTGAGCGTGTCCAGAAAAAAGAACACCGAGTAGTGAACGCTGCCTGCTTCCTCGGCCCCCCGAACCTTGTTCACGAGCGTGTAGCCGAGATCGGCCCCAGACTGCTGCACGCGGGACACGAGCTCGGCCAGCGCACGCGACGAGGCGGCATCGGGTTCGCCCTGGGTCGTGCTTGCCAAGACACCCACCCGAGGCTGACAGGCCACCGAACTTTTCGATGTTGCGACAGGGTCGGAGCCCCCCCCGCTGCAGGCCATCAGCAGGCAGGGCACGGCGAGCGCCATCAGGCGCAGCAAGCGGGTGATGATCAAGGCCGCACCCAGCCCTGCCAGCTCGGGCAGTCGATGCGGTAGTGTTCCCAGCGCACGCCATCGATCACGAGGGTCGGCGGGTGGTTCGCGCCGCGATCGACCTGAACCCGCCGCGTCTCCTCACGCGTCGTGATTCGCTGACAGTTGGGCAGTACCACCTCGTTCTCGAGCGTGCCTTGTGCGGCCACGTCCAGGCGGTTACCCGAACCCGCGCCACGGTTACTCTGGCTGACGCCAGTACCCTGGTAGCCGATTCGCGTGGCAAGCAGGCCGTCAGGCCGGAATCCATACGTGCCGCGAACGGTTCCGTGGACCGCGCCACCCATGGCGAAGCCGCCCGAGCCGGTGATGGACGTGTGCAGAAAGTGCCCACTCGGATAGAACTGCAGGTACTCCGCGCTTGATCCGTTGAGCCGGTAGAAGCACATGCGCGCGCGGTCTCCAGCCGGACGACCAAGCACCTCGGGCTGGGTATATTCCCGTGGCTCCATGGCGGGACCAGATCGGCAGGTACCCGGGGCCGGGTCGGCGCTTCCCGGCTGCGCCGGCGCGCCACCAGCCATCAGGCCAAGGCAGGCGGTCGTGAGCCACCGCAGCGCAACCGTCTTTCGTCTCTGCATTGCGAATCCTCGTTCTGGTCTGGGCCGGCGCAAGCCGAAAAAGCTATCACACCGACAAATGCCGCGATCGGCACGCCGTCTCCGCGAGTCTTTCCTCAAGCTTCGACGGTAACATCCGGCCGATGAACGGAGACTTTGCCATGCCCCCCCTTCTGCGTCGTCTCGCCCGGCTGCTGCCGGCCTGCCTGCTGTCGCTCGCCACCAGCCTGCCCGCCCTCGCCCAGTCGCCCGACTGGCCGACCCGCCCGATCACGGTGGTCATGACTTTCCCGGCAGGCTCGGGCGTGGATGTGGTGGCGCGCCAGATCCAGGAGCCGCTCGGCAAGGCGCTGGGCCAGCCGATCATCATCGACTACAAGCCGGGCGCGGCCGGCAACATCGCCAGCGAGTTCGTGGCCCGCGCCAGGCCCGACGGCTACACCCTGGTCTTCGGCACCGCGGCCACCCATGGCAGCAACGCCGCGCTCTACCGCAAGCTGCCCTTCGATGTCGAAACCGACTTCGTCCCGGTGGCGCCCATCCTCGATGTCTCCAATGTGCTCACCATCAATCCCGAGGTGATCAATGTGCGCACGCTCAAGGAGTTCGTCGACACCGTGAAGGCCAACCCGGGCAAGTACAACTTCGCCTCCACCGGCAACGGCACCGGCACCCACATGGCCTTCGCCGAGTTCAACTCGCGGGTGGGCCTCGACATGGTCCATGTGCCCTACAAGGGCGGACCCGAGGCCATGGCCTCGGTCCTGCGCGGCGAGACCTGCTGCATCATGAATCAGGTGCAGACCGTGCTCGCGCAGTACAAGGCCGAGAAGGTCCGCCTGCTCGGCGTCACCACCAGCAAGCGGGTGAGTGCCGTTCCCGAGGTGCCCACCATCGCCGACAGCGGACTGCCCGGCACCCGAGGCTTCGACAGCTCGATCTGGTTCGGCCTGTTCGCGCCCAAGGGCACCGAGCCGAAGATCGTGGCGCGGATCAACGCCGCCCTGCGCCAGGTGCTCGAAACGCCGGAGATCCGGACCCGGCTCGAGAGCGCCGGCAACAGCGTGCGCATTGAATCGCCCGAGCAGTTCCGCGCCACCGTGAAGGCCAACCGGGCCAAGTGGGCCGAGGTGGTCCGCTCGGCCAACATCAGCATCGACTGAGATGGACGGCGATCTGCGCGATGCGCCGGCGGCGTCTGCCGGCAGGGCCGAGACGGCGCCGCCGCACAGCCCCGAGCGACCCGATCCAGCCGGCCTTGCCGCGCTCGCGGCTCGAGTGCGCGAGGATCTCGAGATCCTGTGCCTGCCCGCGAAGCCCTGGGTGCCAGCGAGCACCCACGATGGCCAGCCGGTGGCCGATGTGGTGGTGGTGGGTGCCGGCATGGCAGGCCTCGCGCTCACGGCCTCGCTGCACCACCTCGGTCTGGTCACCCGGCTGATCGACCAGGCCAGCGGCGGCCGCGAAGGCCCCTGGGCCACCACCGCCCGCATGGACACCCTGCGCTCACCCAAGGAACTCACCGGGCCGGCGCTGGGCATCCCGTCGCTCAGCTTTCGAGCCTGGTATGTGGCCGGCTTCGGGGCGCAGGCGTGGCAGGCGCTCGGCAAGATCCCCCGCCTGCTCTGGGCCGACTACCTGCAGTGGTACCGCGAAGTGCTCGGTCTGCGGGTCGAGAACCACAGCCGCCTGCTCGATGTGCAACCCCGTGCCGATGGCGTCAGCCTGCGGGTCGGTGATCCGCGGCGGCCAGCCGATGCCGGACACTGGATCCATGCCCGGCATGTGGTGCTGGCCACCGGCCGCGATGGTCTGGGCAGCCCCTGGGTGCCGGCGTGGGCGCAGTCGCTGCCGGCCGGGCGCTGGATGCATACCGGCCATGCCTGGAGCGGCGAGCGCCTGCGCGGCCAGCGGGTGGCGGTGATCGGCGCGGGCGCCTCGGCGATGGACGCCGCGGCCGAGGCGCTCGAGCATGGCGCCGCGCAGGTGACGCTGCTGGTGCGGCGCCCCGATCTGCCACGCATCAACAAGAGCAAGGCCGCGGGCAATCCCGGCACTGCCCACGGTTTCTGGGACCTGCCCGACGACTGGAAGTGGCGCTACCGGCACTACATCAACCGCGAGCAGGTGCCCCCGCCCAAGGCCAGCGTGCTGCGGGTGTCGCGTCATCCGCAGGCGCGCTTCATGCTGGGGGCGCCGGTCACCGGGGTGCGTGAACTGCCTGATGGCGCGATCGAACTGCGCACGCCCGCAGGCGCGGTGAGCGTCGACACGGTGATCTTCGCCACCGGCTATCGCATCGACTGGACGCAGCGCCCCGAGTTCGCCGCGATCGCGGCGCAGGTGCGCCGCTGGCGCGACCGCTTCCCCACGCCGCCCGATCAGGCAGACGAGGAGCTCGCCAACAGTCCTGACCTCGGCCCGCTGTTCGAGTTCCAGGCGCGTGAGCCCGGCGCCTGTCCGGGACTCGAGCGCGTGCACTGCTTCAACTTCGCGGCGGTGCTCTCGCACGGCGCCACCACCGGCGACATCCCGCAGATCAGCGACGGCGCCCAGCGCCTGGCACGCGGCCTCGCAGGCCGCCTGCTGGCCGAAGATGTGGCGCATCACTTCGATGCGCTGGTGCGCTTTTCCGAACCCGAGCTGATCGGCGATGAATGGTCGGCCGCCCTGCCCGAGCGCTCCTGAGCGCGTGCCCACCGGATCCCGCCATGTCCTCATCCCAGGCCACCGACTTCCTCGATGACGCGCTCGGCGCGGGCACCGACAGCGATCTGCACCGGCTGCGCCAGCAGCGTGCCAGGGTGCGCGATGCCAGCCAGGCCGCGCATCAGGCGGTCTTCGATCCGGCGCTGCCGGGCCTGAGCCTCACCGAGCGCCTGGAAGCGGCGCTGGTCGTGGCGCAGGCCAGCGCCTGCGCGCCGCTGAGCGAGCGTTTCCAGGCCCTGCTGGCCCGCGGCGCGAGCCCCGTGCCGGGCGCACGGCGCGACGAGGTGCTGGCCTTCGCCCGCACGCTGGCCGAGCGCCCTCAGGACGCGGGCCGCGAGCGCCTGCTCGGGCTGCCGGCGGTCGGCCTGGGCACTGCCGAGGTGGTCACGCTGGCCCAGCTGATCGGGCTGGTGGCCTATCAGGTGCGGGTGGTGGCGGGCCTGGGGGCCATGACCGAGGTGCAGCCGGCGCAAAGCGCCGCCGACGCAACGCCCGCCGCCCCCTTCGTCCACCCCGCCACCCTGCCAGCGCCGGGCGAACCGGTGCGCATCAACGGCTTCACCAGCGAGCCTCTCGACTGGAAGGCCTGGCTGCCGGTGCTCGATCCCTCACAGGCCACAGAGCACCAGCGCGCCGTGCTCAAGGCGAGTCATCCCACCGCCAGTTCCTCGGACTACTACCTCACCCTGGTCCAGCAGCCGCACATCCTCGAGCAGCGCTCGGCCGCCTTCAACGCGATCATGTACGCGCCCGGCGGCCTGAGCCGCGCCGAGCGCGAGCTGGCCAGCACGGCCACCTCGCGGGTCAACGGCTGCGTCTACTGCGCCGCCGTGCATGCGCTGCGCTTCGAGCAGCTCACCCAGCGCAACGCGGTGATCGCGCAGGTCTTCCAGGACCCGACCGGCGCCGGCACCACGCCGCGTGAGCGGGCCATCGTGCAGGCAGCCATCGCACTCACCCGCGAGCCCGCCCGCGTGGGGCCGGCCGATCTCGCGCCGCTCGCGGCCTGCGGCCTGAGCAGCCTCGAGATGCTCGACCTGATCCATGCGATCGCGATCTTCGCCTGGGCCAACCGGCTGATGCTCAACCTGGGCGAGCCGGTGTACCCAGGGCGGGCGGCCGAATAAGGATCGGGCAGACCCGGGCGCAAGCCGGCAGCGTCGATCACCCCCGAGGCGGATCGGCCATCGCCTGCGCCAGCGCGGCCTGACCGCGTTCGCGCAGCGTCTGGGCCGCACCCCGCACATCGCGCGCCTCGCGGTTCTGGCTGAGCTTGGACTTTCCCTCCAGACGGGTGATCGCGATCTCGATGCCCACGATCGCCCTGACCATGCCATCGATGTAGTCGGCGGGTGAATCGCCCATCTTCCAGGGCCGAGGCTCCTGGGCCTCGTGGGTGCGGGTGAGGCGCGCGACCACCCCGCGGATGAAGCGCTCGTCATCGCGCACGGCGAGCCGGCCATGCGCATGCACCACCTCGTAGTTCCAGGTGGGCACGAGGCGGTGGGTCTCGTGCTTGCTGGGATACCAGTTCGGTGAAATGTAGCTCTCGTTGCCGCGGAAGATCACCAGCACATCCGCGCCGCCGGCGCATTCCTGCCAGACCGGATTGGCCCGCGCCACATGCCCGGCAAGCAGGCCCGCCGGGCCCACCGACGGATCGAACTCAAAGGGAATGTGGTTGGCGTCCACCCCAGCGCCGCTCGGCGTGACCAGGATGCCCAGGGGATGCTCGCGGATGATCCGATGCAGCACGGCGGGATCGGTGACGCGAAAGTGCGCGGGGGTGTACATGTTGAGGCAGTGGCCGTTTGCAGCGGCAAGACGCCGCCAGATGAAGGCTACACTGGCCGGGCCCCTGTCCGCGACCCGATTCGCATGGTCTGCCCCTACTCCATCCCCTCGAGCACCGCACCACGCGCGCCCGATGCCGGGGCCCCTGGCCTCATCACCCTGTTCGTACCCCGCACCCGGGCCGATCTGGAGGCCGCTCGCGCGCTGATGCGTGAATACGCGGCCAGCCTCGACATCGATCTGAGCTACCAGCACTTCGAAAGCGAGCTGGCATCGCTGCCCGGCGACTACGCCGAGCCGCACGGCACCCTGCTGGTGGCCCGGCTGGATGAAGTACCCGTGGGTTGCTGCGCCTTGCGGCCGATGGCCCCGGGGAAGACGGGCGGTGACGCCGAGATGAAGCGGCTTCATGTGCGAGAAGCCTGCCGCGGTCAGGGCATCGGCCGCCGGCTCGCGCTGGCGATCATCGCCTCGGCGCGCGAGCGGGGCTACACCCGCCTTCTGCTCGACTCCCTCGACACCATGCAGGCCGCCCAGGCGCTCTATGCCAGCCTGGGCTTTCGCCCGGTGTCGCCTTACCGCGAGCCCGCGCATCCCCGCGCGCGGCACTTCCTGCTCGAGTTGCGCTGAGGGCCCGAGCGCACCACGCCGATCAGACCGGCGCCCTCACCGCCAGACGGGCGAGTGCCTCGACATCCACCCGGTCGATCTGCGCCGGATCGAGGAATCGCGCCGCGTACTCCCGCCAGACCTCCCGTCGCAGGAACAGCTCGTACAGGTCGGCGTCGATGTGCCGGTCCCGGGCCATGAAGGCCATGATCTTCAGCGACTCCGAGAGCGTCTTGGGCTTCTTGTAGGGACGGTCGGACGCGGTCAGGGCCTCGAAGATGTCGGCAATTGCCATCATCCGGGCCACCGGGCTCATCTGCTCCCCGGTCAGTCCACGGGGGTAGCCGCTGCCGTCGAGCTTCTCATGGTGCCCGCCAGCGTATTCCGGCACCTGACGCAGGTGCTTCGGAAACGGCAGCTGCGAGAGCATGACGATGGTCTGCACGATGTGATCGTTGATCTTGTGGCGGTCCTCGTCGGTGAGCGTACCGCGGGCAATGCCCAGGTTGTAGAGCTCGCCCCGGTTGAAGCGCAGCGCGGGCACCGGCGTGCGCACACCGAAGCGTCGCGGATCGACAGCGCGCCCGAGGTCCGGCTCGTGCTCGATCCGGTGCTCGGGCTTGTCGGCCAGCAGCGGCTCGTGCACCGGCAGCGGCGGCGCCGGCTCGCGCGCCTTGCGGCGCTTCTCCTCCTCGGAGATGCCGATCCGGTCATCGAGGGTGCGCAGCCAGGTGCGCGCGGCGATGGCAAGAAGCCGATCGCGCCGCGCAGGATCCATGAACTCGCCGCCTTCATTGCACGAGGCGACGAACGCGAAGTCCTCGTCGAGTTGCCGCTGCGCGATCTGCATCGCGGCCTCGGCCCGGTCCCGGTCCTCACCCGCCGCGATGGCCCGCAGACAGGCGATCTCGGCATCGCGCTTGAGCACCTCGAAGCGCATGCGCACCTCGTGGATCCGGTCGTGCAGGGTCTCCAGCTTGGTGGCCTTGTCCACCACATACTCGGGCGTGGTGATCTTGCCGCAGTCATGCAGCCAGGACGCCACATGAAGCGCCTCCCAGCCGGCCTCATCCAGCTGAAAGTGGGCAAAAGGTCCGCTGCGCTGGGCGCAGGCCGCGTTCGCCAGCATGCGGGTGAGCTCGGGCACTCGCTCGCAGTGCCCGCCGGTGTAGGGGCTCTTGGCGTCGATGGCGCCGGCGATCAAGCGGATGAAGGCCTCGAACAGCGCCTTCTGCTGGCGTATGAGGTTGCGAGCCTCGAGCGAGCTGGCCGCCGAGCCCGAGAGCGCGCGGATGAACGAGACCTGGGCGGGCTCGAAAGCCTCGACTCGCGCGAGCAGCAGGCACCCGACCGGCTCGCGCTCACGGTTGAGCAGAGGCACCGCGAGGACATGATCGAGCGCGGCATCGGTCAATGCCAGCCCGAGTGTCTCGCGCTGGGTCGCGTCGAGTCGGGCAAGGCTCGGCTGCTCCTGCATGAGGGCCATGCCCATCGGCGTCTGCGCATCGGGCAATGCGAAGGCGGTGATGCCGTCGATACCCTGCGCATGCCCCGCCCAGCGCGCCGCCATCGGCGTCAGACGCGCGTCATCCACCAGATACAGCACTCCGGCCTGGGCGCCGGCGGCGTCCATGGTCTCGGACAGCAGCAGCGGCAGCAG
>JAGWVN010000072.1 GCA_018970865.1 Betaproteobacteria bacterium | reverse complement strand
TAGACGGTGAGCTTGCCGTCGCCCACAAGCTTGTCGAGCTCCTTGCCGTTCATGCCCTGGTAGACCTTGAAGTCGCCCTTGGTGGTCTGGGCCAGGCCGTCGACGATCAGGGCCTGGTCGCCCTTGGTGACCACGACATTGTTGGCCAGCCACTCGTTGCCGTTGTTGTAGGGCACGGTGTTGATGGTGATCTTGGTGTCGTCGGCGAGCACGAAGGTGGCGGTGCCGAAGAATCGGCCTTCGTCACCGGGCCTGCCGTTCCAGTCCACATGCGGATCACCCCAGATGGTGGTGACTTCGGGGGGCTGGGTGCAGTTGTTGATGATCTTGATCTGGGAGCTGTTCTCGCTGAACTGCAGCTCGTAGCCGTTGTCGAGCTTGACAGTCATGGTGCCACCCTGGGTGGCGCTTCCCGAGTTCTGGGCCGTGATCTGCCAGGTGGGCTTGTTGCAGACCGGCGGGGGAACGGTGGGGCAGTTGGGAGTGATGGGAGCCGTGGAGCACATGATCGGATTCCTCACAGGGGTGTTGTCGGCGCCGGTGATTCGGCGTGGCGGGAGTGAATCACCGGCCGTCCGAACCCGGGAAGTTGGGGCGTGCGAGAGCTCGGGCAGGCGCTAGCTGGGGGCAACCCGAGGGGCGCCAGCGAAAACCCCGTGAGAAAAGTCACGACACCCCGGAAATACCTGCCGGGACCGATGAATGGGCGCTTGGCCCGGGATCAGCGGCCATGCCAGACTCCAGTCCTGCCGAGCCCGCGCGTGCGACAGCGTCACAGCGCATCGCGGCAAGCCTCCCGGTCAACGCAACATCGGACGGACATCATGAGCACCCTGAATTTCCAGAATGTTTCCGGCGCCATCCAGACCTCGGCGGTCGGCAATGTGGCCAATGGCGGCAAGAAGTCCACCTGGTACGAAGCCCTCGCCAATGCCTGGGGCCAGTCGCTCGATGGGCAGGCCGGTCAGCTCGAGAGTCTGGCGCAGCAGATCAACGAAGGCGATGACAAGCCCTCCACCCTGACCATGCTCTCGGCGGAATCCGCCAAGATGCAGTTCATGGCCACCAGCTCGTCGTCCTCGCTCACCTCGGTGGGGCAGGCGCTCGAGACCATGGCCCGCAAAGGCTGACGGAAGCGAACACCGCCATGTCTGTCGCTTCACTCGGTTCGGGCGTGCCCGCGGCAACGCCCGCGATCAAGCCCACCGATCCGAGCTTCTCGCTCACCGATCTGTCCCGCTTCGATGCGGCCGCGGCGCGCGCGGGCGGTCAGGCATCGGCCGCGCAGCCGCCGGCCTCCGCCGCCAGCTCGCCCACCATGAAGCAGCTGATGAAGCCGTTCGAGCACCTGAGCGCTGAAGCCTCGCAGATGCAGGCGAAGGCGGGCGCTCTGAGCGCCAAGGGCTCCACCCTGACGCCCGGCGAGATGATCATGCTGACCGTGCGCTGCCAGGAATTCATGTTCCACTGCCAGCTCACTTCGAATGTGGCCAACCGCACCTCGGATGGCCTCCAGCAGCTCTTCCGCCAGCAGGGCTGACTGCCGCGCTGCGGCGTGATCAACCGGCCGCGGCCTTCGCGGCCGCCTGATCGCGAACTCCCTTGGCCCACACGATGGCCTGGGCTACGGCATCGAACAGGTCATCGGGCACGATCTCGCCGACCTCGGCGCGGTGCAGCAGGGTGCGCGCCAGGCTGATGTCGCGCAGCACCGGCACGCCGGCCTGCTGCGCCCGATCGCGCATCTCCATCGCCAGGGCGTCCTCGCCCTTGGCGCTGACCACCGGGATGGGGGTCTTCTCGGGGTGATAGTCGAGCGCGATCGCCACATGGGTGGGGTTCATCACCAGCAGATGCGCCTGTTCGGCCGACTGGATGGCGTTGTTCTCGGCCCACTCCCGATGCAGCTGCTTGCGCTTGCCCTTGATGTGCGGATCGCCCTCGTCTTCCTTGTGCTCGCGCTTGATCTCGTCCCGGCTCATGCGCATCTTCTTCAGGAAGGCATGCCGCTGGTAGAGCACATCGGCGACGGCCACCACCGAGAAGATCGCGACCGTCCAGCCCAGCAGCAGCACGGTGGACGCGCGCAGCGCTTCACCGAAGGCCTGCGCCGAGCCGTGGTGAAGCGCGCTCACCCGCATGAACATCTCGCGGGTGACCAGCCAGGCGATCAAGCCCAGCAGCGCGGTCTTGGCCAGCGACTTCAGCAGTTCCACCAGGTTGTCCGCCTGGAACATCCGCTTCAGACCTTCCACCGGGTTCAGCCGCTCGAGCTTGGGGCTGAGTGGCTCGGTGCTGAAGACCGGACCGACCTGCAGGAATTCCGCCAGCAGCACCAGCAGGCCCACCGGCACCGCCACCGACAGCACGATGCCCACCAGAGCCCAGGCGCTCGCCCGGCTCATCTCGCGCATGGCGATGTCGAAGGGTTTGTCGATCGAGCCGATGGCCAGTTCGATCAGGGCCGAGAGTTGCGCGCCGGCATAGCCGACGATCAGGCTGCCCACCACCAGCGTGGCCAGCAGTCCCACCGTCGCGCCCACCTCGCGGCTCTTGCTGACTTCGCCGCGACGCCGCGCGTCTCTCAGCCGCCGTTCGGTGGGTTGTTCGGTGCGTTCGCCGGAATCCTGCTGGTCTGCCATCTGGGCTGCCGCCGCCAGGGGCCGATCAGGGTGGCCCCGAATCTGTGATGCATGTCCGTAGTGGCCACGCTCGTTCGTGCATTAGTGCACCGCCATGGCAGGCACCGCTCCAGATAATAAGTTCGATCATGAGCATCCTGCTGTCCGTGTCGTCGACTCGAGCCTGCCGTCCGGCGGATTCAACCGCGGTCGTGTTCGGGCTGCACGGCCCTGCGGCGCTGATCGCCGCGCTGGTGCTGGCGGCGCCCGCAGGGGGCTGGGCGCAATCGACGCAGGCGATCGCCTCGCGCCTGCCGGCGGATGCCCGGGAGCCCATGGGCTGCGCCCTGAACTCGGCCTTGATCGGTGGCGGCCAGGAGCCTTCGGCGCGGGCGAAGTTCACGCTGGCGCTCGGACCCTGCCCGGCGGTGACCGCGCAGCCGCAGGCAGCCGACCGCCGCGAGGTGCCGGCGATGCCGGCGCTGCGCCGCATCGATCCCGATCCCGCCACCGCCCGACTGCTCGCGCCCGAGCCGCCCCCGGAGCCTGCCTCCGCCCCGGTGATGCCCGCGCCGCTGCCGGTCTTCCCGGCCTCACCCCTGCCGCGGCCCGAGGGCGGTCGCGCCGAGCCGCCGGCCGCGCGGCCGCCGGTTGAACGCCCCGCCGCGCCGCGGGTGCAGGCTGCCGAGCCCCGTTCACTCGCCCGCATGCGCGAGGCCGATGGCGTGCTGATCGCCGCCGCGCAGCGCAACGACATCGATCCGCTGCTGCTGCATGCGGTGGCCTGGGTGGAGAGCCGTCACCGGCCCGAGGCGGTCTCGCCCGCGGGCGCGCGCGGACTGATGCAGGTGATGCCGCAGACCGCCGCCCGCTTCGGGGTGCAGGCGGAGTCCCATCTGCATGACCCGGCGCTCAATGTGGCCGCGGGCGCCGCCTATCTGAAATGGCTGCAGGGCGAGTTCGGCAACGATCTGTCGCTGGTGCTCGCCGCCTACAACGCCGGCGAGGGTGCGGTGCGCCGACATGGCAGCCGCGTGCCGCCCTACCCGGAGACCACCGCCTATGTTCGCGAGGTGCTTGCCGCCTACCGCGAGCTGAGCGCCGGACGCGCGCCGGACGGGGCCCGCCGATGAGCCTGGAAGCGTACTTCCGAGCCAGCGGCAAGCCGCAGACCGAGGGCCTGCTCTCGCGCTTCAGCGACCTGGTGCTGGTCGCCGGCGTGATCGCGATCGTGGCGCTGATGATCCTGCCGCTGCCGGCGCTCGCGATCGACGCGCTGGTCGCGGTGAACATGCTGTGCGGCGTGACCCTGCTGCTGCTGGCGATCTACATCGCCTCGCCCTCGGAGTTCCCGGCCTTCCCCAGCGTGCTGCTGGTGACCACGCTGTTCCGGCTCTCGCTGGGCATCGCCACCACCCGCATGATCCTCCTGGAAGGCAATGCCGGTCACATCATCGACACCTTCGGCGCCATGGTCGCCGGCGGCAATCTGGTGGTCGGGCTGGTGACCTTCCTGATCATCACGGTGGTGCAGTTCATCGTGATCGCCAAGGGCGCCGAGCGGGTGGCCGAGGTGGCGGCCCGCTTCTCGCTGGATGCCATGCCCGGCAAGCAGATGTCGATCGACTCCGACCTGCGCGCCGGTCTGATCGACAAGCACGAGGCGCGTCGCAAGCGCTCGGCGCTGGAGCTCGAGAGCAAGCTTCACGGCAATCTCGACGGCGCCATGAAGTTCGTCAAGGGCGATGCCATCGCCGGCATCGTCATCATCCTGATCAACCTGGTGGGCGGACTCGCCGTGGGCGTGCTGCAGCGGGGCATGGACATGTCCAGCGCGCTGGTGAAGTACTCCATCCTCACCATCGGTGACGGGCTGGTGTCGCAGATCCCGGCGCTGCTCGCGGCGATGTCCGCCGGCCTGATCGTCACCCGAACCAACGGGGACGAGACCGATCGCCACCTGGGTGATTCCATCCGCAAGCAGGTGATGGCCAAGCCGCGGGTGCTGATGGTGTCCGGCGGCATCTCGCTGCTGATGGCCCTGGTGCCCGGGTTCCCGGCGGTGGTCTTCGTGGTGGCCGGGCTCACGCTGATGATCACCGGCGCCATGCTGACCCCGGCGTTGCGCGATCGCATAGAGGCTTACCTGCGCCCGGCCAGCAGCTGGCGCAAGCGCCCCGAAGAGGACAACGCGGTGGTGGTCACCCGCTCGGCCGAGGTGGTGCCCCAGCCGATGGTCATGCTGCTGCTCGAGATCTGCGGGCCGCAGGCCCGGCAGGTCGATCCGCCCGATCTCGCGCGCCGACTCGACGCGGTGCTGCGCGACTTCAACCTGCGACTGGGCGTGGCCTTGCCGCGGGTGTCCCTGCACTTCGATCCGTCGCTGCCGCGCTCGAGCTGGCGGCTGCTCGCCTTCGAGGTGCCCATCGCCAGCGGCGAGACCGCGCCTGACGGCGTCCAGGGCATCGTCGCGGCCTGCGAGCAGGCGCTGCGCCGGCAGTGCTCGCTGTTCGTCGGATCGCAGGAGGTTTCCCAGCTCTTCACCCGGGCGGCCGAGGATCTTCCCGATCTGGTCAAGGAGGCGCAGCGGCTGGTGCCGGTGTCGCGCTTCGCCGAGGTCTTTCGCCGGCTGGTGGAAGAGGAGGTGGGTGTGCGCAACCTGCGCTCGCTGCTCGGCGGCATCGTCGAGTCGGCCGACCGCGACAGCGATGTCCACACCCTGACCGAGTTCGCGCGGATCGCGCTGCGCCGGGAGCTGTGCCATCGGCATGCGCCCGGCGGTGTTCTGCGCGCGCTGCTGCTCGATCCGGAGCTCGAGAATCACCTCAAGCAGTCGGTGCGCACCGCCGGCCATTCGCAGCAGCTCGCCATCGACCCGCCCTTCGCCGAGCGGCTGGTGGCGGCGATCGGCGCCGAGGTGGCGCGCACCGGCACGCCGGTGCTGCTCACCACCATCGAGGTGCGGCGGCACCTGCGCAAGCTGATCGAGAACGACCTCTTCGATGTGGCCGTGCTGTCCTTCCACGAGCTCGTGCCCACCCTGCGCATGGAGGTCACCGGAAAGATCGCGGTGCCACCCGAGCCGGCCCGGCAGATCGCGGCGGAGGCGGCATGAGCCTGATGTCCGTGGCCCGCAGCCGTCTGTCCGCGGTGGTCATGCTGGCGGTCGCAGCCGCACTGGCGCTGGCCTCGATCGCCCTGCCGCAGGATGCCGCGGCCGGCGTGGCGCCCAACCTCGGTCGCAAGGTGAGCCTGGTGGCCCGCGAGCAGCAGCTGCCGGCCTTTCTCAACGATCTGTTCTCGCAGATCGATGTGCCGGTGGCGGTGAGCCAGAGCGCCGCGGGCGTGGTCAACGGCCGGTTCGCCGGCACCGCCGATTCGGTGTTCCGCGAGATCGCGCGCAGCTTCTCGCTGGTGGGCTATCACGATGGCGCGGTCATGCACATCACCTCGGCCTCGGAGATCGGCACCCGCACCTATGGCATCGATCCGGCGCAGGCGTCGCGGGTGCTGCGCTCGGCGGAGGATCTCGGGCTGACCGATCCCCGCAACACGCTGCGCACCACCCGCAGCGGCACGCTGGTGGCGCTTGGCGCTCCCCGCTTCCTGCAGCAGGTGGATGATCTGGTGCGCGCCGAATTCAGCGCACCGGCGCCACGCGTGGCCGCGCCGGCTGCCGTGACCACGGCCACGGCTTCGCCCGGCGCCGTGCCGCCGGGCACCATCGGTTTTCGGGTCTTCTATCTGCGTCATGCCTGGGCCCAGGACACCCGCGTGGCCTTCGGCGGCCGCCAGCTGGTCGTGCCGGGCGTCGCCTCGGTGCTGCGCAATGTCACCGCCGGGCTCGGGCAGACGCTGGTGCAGCCGATGGTGCCGGGTCAGACTCCGGGAGGCTCGCCGCTGGCCGAGGGTGAGACGCTGCTGCGTCCCTCGCAGCCGCGTCTGAAGGGCAAGGGCCTTGCCGACATCGGGCGCATGCCCACGCTCGGCCAGAACGGTCAGGCGGGCGAGGGCGGCGACGCCGGCGCCGAACGCGCGGTGATCGAGCGCGGTGCCGATCGTGGCGCGCTCAACGCCGCGGCCGCGGTGGGTCCGGGTTCGCGCTACCTGGTCAGCCAGGTGGGTGGGGCGCATGTCGAGGCCGATCCACGCTCCAACGCGGTGATCGTGCGCGATGTGGTCGAGCGTCTGCCGATGTACGAGCAGCTGATCGCCGCGCTCGACTTCGAGCCGCAGATGGTCGAGGTCGAGGCCACGATCGTCGATGTGAACATCTCGCGGCTGCAGGAGATGGGCATCAACTGGCGCTGGATCAACGGCCGCAACGATGTGCTGTTCGGCCGCGGCAACGACAGCGACACCCGGCTCGCCGCCGGCCAGCAGATCACCCCCACCGGCCTGGGCATGTATGTGTCCACGGTGCTGGGCAGCGGCTACAACTTCATCTCGCGCATCAACGCCCTGGCCTCCGACGGCGCAGCGCGGGTGGTGTCGCGGCCGCAGCTGATCACGCTCTCGAATGTCGAGGCGCTGTTCGACAACAACTCCACCTTCTATGTCCGGGTGGCCGGTCGGCAGGAGGTCGATCTTTTCAACGTGTCGGCCGGCACCTCGCTGCGCGTCACGCCCAATGTGTTCCGCGATCGCGAAGGCTGGCGGATCAAGCTGCTGGTGTCGGTCGAGGACGGCAGCATCTCCAAGCAGCAGGTCGATCAGATCCCGGTGGTCGACCGCTCCACCATCAACACCCAGGCGCTGATCCAGGAGGGTGAGAGCCTGCTGATCGGTGGCATGACCCGCGAGAGCAGTGAGCGCGGCACCGACCGCGTGCCGGTGCTCGGCGATGTCCCGGTGATCGGCAATCTGTTCCGCAATCGCAGCGAGACCACGCAGCGCTTCGAGCGCCTCATCCTGATCACGCCGCGTCTGGTGCAGTCGAGCCGGGTGCAGGCCGCTGCGGCGGCGTTCACCGGTTCGGCCGCGGGCGCTGCCGCCGCACCGGCCGCGCGGACCGAGCCGCGGGTGGACAGCACGTATCGTCATGTCTGGCCGGGCAGCCGGCCTCCCGCCGGCGCGAGCGGCTGTCGCACTGCCACGGGGACGCCATGCTGAGGCGGCAGCGTGACGAGCCGGTGGTGGCCGAACCGCATCTGCCGCTGGACGAACGCGAGGACACCCTGCTGGCGGTGGTGAGCGGCCCGCGCGCCGGCGCGCGACGCCCGCTGGTCGATGGCGAGCGCCTGAGCATCGGTTTCGATCTCGGCTGCGATGTGGTCATCCGTCATCCCTCGCTGCTCGGCCTGCGCGCCACGCTGATCCAGGAGGGCGAGGATGTGCGGCTGCAGGTCGAGCAGGGGCAGGTGAATCTGCTGGGCATGACGGTGCCGGCTGGCCGTTCGGTGGTCCTGCCCCGCTGGGTGCCGTTCGCCCTGGGTGATGCGATGCTCGCGGTGGGCTCGTCGCGCGGCCGTGGCTGGTCTGCCTGCCGGCGTCTGGCCAATCAGCTCGCCCAGGAGCGGGCGATCGAGCCCGATGCCGGCGAGACCATGGCCGATCCCGTCGGGCCCGCCGAGGGCGATCCCGCCCCCGTGCTCGACGCCCGCGGCGTCCAGCCCACGGATGCGCAGGCGCGGCAGCTCAGCCAGCGCTGGCAGCGCAGCAGCCGCGCCGCCGCCCGCGGCCGGCGCCTGGCCTGGCAGGTGCCGCTTGCCATGGCCGGCTGCCTGATGCTCGCCCTGTCGGTCGCCTGGCTGGCCCCCCTGGTCGGCGCGATGAACAGCGTGCCGCAAGGCTCCTTGTCCGAACGCCTGCGCGCGGTGCTGCGCGATCATGGGCATGGCCATCTCAAGGTCGAGCAGGGCGCGGGCAGCCCGGTGGTGCGCGGTTTCGTCGACACCGATTCGCAGCGCGCGCAGATCGCCGATCTGGTGACCCGGGCCGGCACCGGCGCCTCGGTCGAACTCACCTCGGGGCAGCATGTGGTGCGGCAGGTGTCCGATGTGTTCCGCGTGAACGGCCTGCCGGCGCAGGTCCGCCATGTCGGTCGCGGCGTGATCCATGCCGAGGTCGGCGTGGCCGACCCGGAGCGGGTGCGGCGGGCCGAGGAGGCCGTGCGGCGCGATGTGCCGGGGCTGGCCGGCCTGGAGATCCACTTCACGCCGGCGCCCAGGCCGCCGGCGGTGAAGGCGCCCCTCGTGCCCGACGATCCCGGCAAGCGGGTGGTGAGCGTGGCCTATGGACCGAACGGCCATGTCGTCACCGCCGATGGCGCGCGTTACTTCGTGGGCGCGGTGCTGCCCACCGGCCACCGGATCACGCGGATCGCCGAGGGCGAGGTGGAACTGGTTCGAGACGGGCAGACCACCCGGCTCGCGATCTGAGGCAGGCGCATGACACGACTGACAAACCGGCTGGCCATCCTGTTGACCTGCCTGCTGCTGGCCGCCTGCAGCGCGGCCGACCTCTACTCGAACCTGAACGAGCGGCAGGCCAACGAGATGATCGCGGCCCTGCAGACCGCGGGCATCGAGGCCAGCAAGGTGTCCAAGGACTCCACCAACTGGACGGTGCGGGTGTCCCGTGGCGACTTCGCCCGCGCGGTGGACACCTTGCGCGCCGAGGGCTTGCCGCGTGACGAGTTCGAGTCCCTCGGGCGGGTGTTCAAGAAGGAAGGCTTCGTCTCCTCGCCGCTCGAGGAGCGGGCCCGGCTGATCTACGGCCTCTCGCAGGAACTCTCCAACACCATCTCGGCGATCGACGGCGTGGTGGTGGCGCGGGTTCACCTGGCGGTCCCCGATCGGGATCCGCTCTCGGACAAGCCGCGCAGCGCCTCGGCCTCGGTCATGGTCAAGCATCGGCCCGGCGTCGATCTCAGCGGCCAGATCGGACAGATCAAGGCGCTGGTGGTCAACAGCGTCGAGGGCCTGACCTACGAGAGCGTGACCGTCTCGCTGTTCCCGGCCCGCGAGGCGGTGCAGGGCTCGCGCGTGCGCGCCGAGGCCGCCGCCGGAATCGGGGGGGTGTCGCTGTCGGCGCTGCTGCCCTACGGGGGCGTGGCGGTGCTGGTGCTGCTCCTGCTGGCCGGCTTCTGGATGCTGCGCGAGCGGCGCTGGCGCATGCGATCGGAGGAGGAATGAACGAGAGCACGCTGCCTGCTCGGCTGGCCGATGCCCGCGCGCGCCGCGCGCGCTGGTGCCACGAGGCTCGGGTGCTGGGCCAGATCGCCTTCGAGGCCGATCCCTCGCGCGCGCCCCTGAGCGCGCCGGCGGGTGGCCGCGCCGGCGCGCTGCTCACCGCGGCCTGGGAGCGCCGCGCCGGGCTCTGGAACTTCGATGCCTCGGCGATCGGGCCGCTGCCCGACTGGGCCGACTGCCCGCGCGAGCGCCGGCAGGAACTCGCCGTGCTGGCCGGCGCGGTGCTGTGCGCGCGAGCGCTTCGCCAGTGCATCGACGGCTCGCTCCTGAAGCGGGTTGCGGCGGTGATCGGCGAGGAACGCCTTGATGTCCTCACGCGGCTGTGCGTGGGCCGGTCGGCGGCGCTTGCCGTGGCCTGGGAAGCCGACCCGGTGGCGCAACTCCATGCGCTGGGTGGCGAGGTGCTCCTGCGCAGCGCCAGCGCGCCGGTCGCGATGCGGCGCCGGCTGGCCATGCTCTTTCCGCGATCCAACGCGCTGGGCAGCATCGAGCCCGCCCTTCTGGCGCGGGTGGCCGATGACGCGCGGATGCTCTGGATCGGCCGGCGTCAGGACTCCCAGGGGCGCGCGGCATGAGTCGTCTGACGCTGTTTCGCAGCCCCGAATTCTCCCTGGTGGCCGATCGCGCGCTGATCAAGCGCGACGAGGTCTCGGCGGTCGATGACACCGTGGGCATGCTGCGGCGGGTCGCCCGCCTGCGCGAGGCGCTCGACGCGGAATGCGAGACGCTGCGCGCGAGGGCGGCCGATGAAGGCCGCGCGCAGGGGCTGGCCGAGGTGCGCGCCGAGTTCGCGGCGGCGGTCGCGGCCGCGGCCGCATCGGCCGATCGCGCCCTGGCGCAGGAGCAGGCCGCCATGCAGGCGCGGGTGGTCCACCTGGCGATGGCGGTGGTCGATCGCATCGCCGGACAGCTCGGCCCGGTGGCCGTGGTGGGCGGGATCGCCGCCCGCGCGCTCGAGGAACTCGAACCCGCCGCCTCGGTCCGGGTGAGGGTCGCCGCCGAGCTGGTGGAGGCGGTGCGCCAGGGGCTGGTCGGCGAGCATCCCCGGGTACAGGTGGTGGCGGGTGAAGGCCTGGGCGCCTTCGACTGCGAGATCGACACCGGCGGCGGCCTGATCGAGGCGGGGCTGCCGGTGCAGCTCGCCGCGGTGCGCGCCGCGCTCGCGCAGGCCAGCGATCGCGGCGACGAGGGGGCCGCGCGCGGTGTCTGACCCGGCCGCGAGCGGCGCTGCCGCGCTCCGATCCCTCCCGGCGGGCGATCCGCTGGCGCGCGCGCTGGCCGATGTCCGAACCATCCGCCGCCGAGGTCGGCTGGTCGAGGCGGTGGGCGCCACGCTGCGGGTGGCCGGACTGGATGCGCGCATCGGGCAGCAGTGCGAACTGGTCGACCCCGACTCGGGTGTGCGCATCGCCGCCGAGGTGGTCGGTCTGTCCGGCGGCCAGGCGCTGCTGATGCCGCTGGCGCCGCTCAACGGCGTGTCGCTGTCGGCCGAGGTGGTGGTGGCCTCCCAGGAACTCACCGTGCCGTTCGGCGCCCCGCTGCTCGGACGGGTGCTCGATGCCCGGGGCGTGCCCATCGATGGCGGGCTTCCCTTGCCGGCATCGCTGCCGCGACGGCCGGTGTTCGCCGATGCGCCCAACCCCCTGCAGCGGCGTCCGATCAACGAGCTCTTTCCCACCGGGGTGCGCGCGATCGACAGCCTGCTGACGGTCGGCGTCGGCCAGCGGGTGGGCATCTTCGCGGGTGCCGGCGTGGGCAAGAGCACCCTGCTCGGCATGCTGGCCCGGCAGCGCCGCACCCAGGTCAATGTCGTCGCGCTGATCGGCGAGCGCGGCCGCGAGGTGCGCGAATTCATCGACGACAGTCTCGGGCCCGAGGCCCGCGCGCGCACGGTGCTGGTGGTGGCCACCTCGGACCGGCCCTCGATGGAGCGGGCCCGCGCGGCCCATGTGGCCACCGCGATCGCCGAGGGCTTCCGGGCCGAGGGCGCCGATGTGCTGCTGATGATGGACTCGGTCACCCGCTTCGCGCGGGCGCTGCGCGAGATCGGTCTTGCCGCGGGCGAACCGGCGGTGCGACGGGGCTTCCCGCCCTCGGTGTTCGCCGAGTTGCCGCGGCTCTTCGAGCGGGCCGGCAACGACGCCCGTGGCTCGATCACCGGCTTCTACTCGGTGCTGCTCGAGGACGAGGACACCGCCGATCCGGTCGGCGAGGAGGTGCGCTCCATCCTCGACGGCCACATCGTGCTCTCGCGCAAGCTGGCCCAGCAGTTCCGCTATCCGGCCATCGATGTGCTCGGCAGCGTCAGTCGGGTCTTCAACCGGGTGACGCAGCCGCCGCACCAGATGGCCGCGGCGGTGATCCGCCAGCTGATCGCGCGGCATGCCGAGCTCGAGTTCATGATCCAGATGGGCGAGTACAAGGCGGGCACCGATCCGGTCTCGGACGCGGCGGTTCAGCGCCAGCCGCAGATCACGGCCCTGCTCAACCAGCGGTCCGAGGAATCCGTCTCCATGGGTGAGACCATGATGGCGATGGCCAAGGTGGTGGGATGACCGCCCCACGGCTCGAGGACATGCGTCAGGTGCTGCGCGTGCGACGCACCCGGCTGGCCGCGCTGGAGCGCGAGCTCGCCGAGCGCCGGGCGGCCGAGCGCGCGGCCCATGCCCAACTGGCCGAGGCGCGCGACATCCAGGCGCGCTGGCGCGCGGCCAGCGATGACTTCACCGGCTGGACCCGTCGCGCCGTCGACCGACTCCACCGCATGCTGCCGCTGGTGCAGGCGCGGCGCGAGCAGTTCGAGAACGGCTGCCGTGGCGCGGCCGGCCATGTCACGCGCTGCGAGGGCGAACTGGCCCAGGCCCGCGAACAGCTCGCGCAGGCCCAGGCGGCCTTCGTGCGGGCACAGGCCCGTCTGGACGCGCTGCAGGCGCGTCATCGCGACGATGCCCGCCGCTGGCAGCTGCTGACCGAGGAGGCGGTTTTCGAGGAAGCGGCCGACAGCCGAGCGGCGGCCGACCATGCCAGGAGGATCCGATGAACGCCCTGCCCGAACTCAGAGCGCCGGCGCCTCCGTCCCGCGCCACGACACCGTCGGCGGTCGATGGCCGCCGGGATGCCTTCGAGCAGGCGCTCTCGCGGCGCAGCCCGCCGCGCGCGGCGGGCGAACCGTCGGAGCGCGGCGTGGGCGCCGGCGCCCGCATCCGCGAGGCGGCCGAGTCCGATGAAACCCCGAGCCCGGCGGCCGATGCCGCGGCCGCCGTGCCGGGCGGCGCCGCCATCGCCGGTCTGCAGGGCATCCCCGATCCGCTCGCGTCGCTGCCCGCGGCGACCCGGATGGCCCTGGGCGCGACCGCTCCGGCGTCGCCGGGTCCGGAAGGCATGCCGGTTGTGGCCGCCCTTGCGGGAGCGCCGAACCCGTCGGCCCTCGGCGCCCTTGCCGACCACGGGATCGGCGCCGCCGCCGCCGATGACGGCGCTGTCGCGGGCGCGGCTGGCCGCGCGGGCGCGCCGGCCGGCACGCCCCGCAGCGCGGATGAATCAGCCTCGTCGGAGGGGGCCGGGTCCGGCCCTGTCGCCGGGAGCGCACGGGCCCGCGCGACCGGGTCGGCGCAGGGCGATGCCGCCGAGTCAGGGGCGACCGACCTCGGCCTCGTGCCGGGCCGGGCCACCGAGCCGATGCCCGCGCCCACTGCGCCCGCGCCGCTGGCGGGTGGCGTCCCCGCGACGATGGATGCCGCCGCCCTGGTGGCTCGGCTGATCGGTCAGGTGCCGCTGAGCGGCTCGGCCGATGACGCCATCCGGATGCTCTTTCCGGCAGGCAGTGGCCCGATCGAGCAGATCGTGCTCAATCGCGAAGCCGGTCAGCTCAATCTGGTGGTGAGCGCCACGCCCAGCGCGCGGGAAGCGGTGTCGCGCAGCGTGCTCGATCTGGAGCGACGCCTGCGTGACCGGGGCCTGCCGGTGGGGGCGGTGCGTCTGTCCGAGCGCGAGGCCGGGCACTGAGCAGGCGACCCTGCCCCGTCGGGTGGGCCAGCCTCAGCGCGGCTTCCAGGCCGGCGCGCCGAAGCGGTCGGTCTCGGGCGTGGCGGCGATCGCCAGCGCGCGCGCCGCGATCTCCCGCGGGGATTCGCCCGCCATCCACAGGCGCCCGATGGTTTCCAGCAGGCTGCGGGTCTGGCGATTGAACTGCCCCTCGGTGGACTCCAGCGCCTGCGCGGTGAGCATCTCGGCGTAGAGCCGCGCCGCCTGCGGCGCCGCGTTGAACAGCGACATCAGGCGCTGCAGCGCGAAGGCGAAGTCGTCGCGCGACAGGCTGGTCGGCGCTCCGGGGTGCAGCAGCCAGGCGCACAGATACTCCATCGGACCCACCCGGCGCCTTGCGCGGGTGGGCGGCGGCGGCGCGGCGGCCGGCGCGGGCGCCGCCAGATCGGTGGATGCCGGCAACAGATCGGCGAAGAGCAGACTGGCATCGAGCGGCGGTGGCTGGTTGACCCAGCCCGCCGCGCCCCAGGCGGGCAGGCTTCCGGAGGGCAGGCGGGCGGTGCCGAGCGCGGTGGCCAGGGTCCTGGCGAGCAGCACCCGGGCGCGCGCATTGCCGAACTGCTCGACCGCGCAGAGCAGCTGCACGAAGACCGGGTAGTGCTCGTCGCCGGCCTGTGACCAGACCCGGTCGAGCAGCTTCACCCGCGCATCATCGTCGGGCTGCGCGCCCAGCGCCGACACCAGCTGCTGCGCGGCCGCCTGCCAGTCTGGGGAGGCGCGCAGCGTGCGCTGCACCGGAAGCGCGGGCACGGTGGGTCACGCGTCGGGCTGGAACAGCGAGTCGAGGATCGACTGGGCGATCGCGCGGTGGTCGGCGGCGTTGCCGGTGAACGCCGCCTCGCCCAGCACCGTGGCCTGACCCGGGCGCTGTGGCCAGCCCTCGAACCGCAGGCCGCCAGCCGCGCCGGTTGATCCGGACGCGGCCGAGGGAACGCCCGGCGCGGGGGAGGGATCGATCGGGCCGGGCCGGATGGCCAGGCCGGCGGCAAGGCCGGAGAGCGGGTTCATGGCTGCTATCGTTGAGGCAATGGCCGCAGTCTAGACCCGGCGTCCGGGCCCCGTAACTGGGGCCGACCCTAGCCTCGCGCGCATCGCGGCTGGCGTCTGCGGCGTCGGCCGCGCCGGGGCGTCAGGGCGCAAACAGGCTGCGCACCACCCCGAGCAGCGCGGGCACGCGCTGGGTGAACTCGACCACCATGAGGTCGATCATCGAGCCGAGCAGCACCATCACCACCCCCAGGGCCAGCAGCGACTTCACCGGCGGCGCGATGGTGAGCAGATTGATGGTGGGCGCGTAGCGGTTCACCAGGCCCAGGGCCGAGTCCACGATGTAGAGCACCACCAGCACCGGCCCCGCGATCATGAGCATCAGCAGCATGATGCGGCCCAGCGCGCCCTCGAAGCTGCCGACCGCGTCCGGCCTCAGCGCCGGCAGGGGGCTGGTCACCGGCCAGGCCACATAGCTCTCCAGCAGCACCCCCACCAGGAACATGAAGCCGCCGGAGGCCATGAACACCCAGCTGCCGATACGGGCCAGCAGCACGCCGGTGTTCGAGCTCTGGTTGCCGCTGAAGGGATCGACCATTGCGCCGAGCGAGGCGCCCGACTTGGCGTCGATCAGCTGGCCGGCCGACTCCACCGCCCACAGCAGGCTGCTGGCGAAGAAGCCGATCACCGCGCCGATGAAGGCTTCCTTGGCGAACAGCGCCACCCAGCTGCCGATGTCGATCCCGGGCGGCACCGCCGTGGGCTGCATCGCCAGCGTGATCACGCCGATGCCCACGAACAGGCTGTTGCGCACCAGCGCCGGCAGTGACTCCTGGGTGAACATCGGCAGCAGCAGGAAGGCCACCGCCAGCCTCACGGTGGACAGGCCCAGCAGCAGGGCCAGGTCGCTCAGCCGGCTGAAGGCTTCCATGCGCGTGCCGTGGGCGCCTCAGCGCCGCACGATCGTGGGGAAGTCGCTGAAGATCCGGTCGCCGTAGGCCTGCAGCGAGCCGGCCAGGAACGAGCCGGTGGCGAACAGCGTGAACACGATCGCGATGAACTTCAGGGTGTACTGCAGGGTCTGCTCCTGCAGCTGGGTCGCCGCCTGAACCAGGGCCACCACCACGCCCACCAGCGAGGCCACCACGATCGGCGGGCCGGAGAGCTGCAGCACCAGCCACAGCGCGTCGTAGGTGAGGCGGATCGCCTCGGTCTGCTGCATGAGCGCTTGCCTCGCGGTTCAGTGGTAGGACAGGACCAGGCCGTGGGAGAGCTTCACCCAGCCATCGATCAGCACGAAGAGCAGCAGCTTGAATGGCAGGGACACCGTCACCGGCGAGAGCATCATCATGCCCATCGCGAGCAGGATGTTGCTCACGACCAGGTCGATCACCAGGAAGGGCAGGAAGATCAGGAATCCGATCTGGAAAGCCGATACCAGTTCGCTCACCGTGAAGGCCGGGATCACGACGATGAAGTCGTTCTCGCCCACCTGGTCGGCGCGCTGCTCACCCACCATGCGTTGCGCGGTCTTCTGGAAGAAGGCGCGCTCGCGCGGCGCGCTGTGCTTGATCAGGAAGGTGCGCAGCGGCTCCTTCACCGCGTCGATCGCGCCCAGCATGCGGTCGGTGTCGCGGGCGGCGCTGGTGGCGGTCTGCCCCGAGCTCTTCCAGCGGTCGGCCACATCGAGCATCACCGGGTACATGACATACAGGGTCAGCACCAGCGCCATGCCGTTGATCACCACATTCGGCGGAGTCTGCTGCAGGCCCAGCGCCGTGCGCAGCAGGCTGAGCACCACCACGATCTTGGTGAAGGAGGTGACCATCACCGCGACGAAGGGCGCCAGCGACAGCACCACCACCGTGATGAGCGCGGTCGCCGGGGTGAACGAGGTCAGGTCCATCGGCTCTGGCGGTGAATGAACGAAGGCAGGGGCCGCGCGGTGATCACCGCGGCGCCGCGACCAGCTCCCGCAGGCGAACGCCGAAGCCGTCGCCCAGCGCCACCACCTCGCCGCGGCCGATCAGCCGGTCGTCGGTGAGCAGGTCCACCGTGAGCGACTGGGCCGTGCGGGCCACATTGATCACCGCGCCGGGTTGCAGGCCGGCGAGCACACCGAGCGGCACGCTCACCCGCGGCAGCTCGAAGCGCACCCGGATCGGCAGCGATTCCCAGTCGGCGCCGGAGGGGGCCGCGGCGTCGGCCGTCTGGCGGCCGCTGAGGGGATCGTTCATGGGATGGTGCTCCTGATGAGTGAATTCAAGCTGGCCCTGCAGCGGATGGAACCAGGCCGTCGCCTCGTGCCGCTGATGGAAGACGGTGGCGCGCACCGGCCAGGGCTGCGTGGGGTCATGGGCGGGCAGCAGCACATCGCCGGGCTCCAGGCCAAGCCATTCGTCGCGGCTGAGCAGGCAGCTGCCCAGCGCCACCCGGCAGGGCAGTCGCACCGGCAGCAGGCCCGGCGGCAGGGCGCGCATCAGCGGCAGCGGCAGCTGCTCGCAGGCCTGGTGGCTCAGGCCCAGGCGGGCGGCATGTCCGTCGGCGCTCTGCAGCCGCACCGAGCAGCTGCCCTTGCCGGGGCCGGAGTGCAGCGCGCGCGGCAGCAGCGGCGTGGCCAGCACGGTCTCGAGATGCCCGATCAGCGGCTCGCTCGCCTCGAGCGCATGGCTGACCGCGCCCGCGTCGATGCGGCCGTCGATCGGGCGCACCGCAACCGGTCGACCGGCCGCGCGCAAGGGCGAGATGCGCACTTCGCCAAGGTCCGAATCGAAGGACACCCACACGGTGGCGGGATCGAACTCGCGCCGCTCGACCGGCTCGCGCCAGGGGGCCGCGCTCAGCCCGGCATGGGCCAGCACCCCGAGCAGGCGGTTGAGCGCCTCCGACTCGGCCACCGGCACCTGGGGCAGGCGGCGCAGCAGCGCGGCATCGAGCATCAGGCCGCGACCCCGCCGTGGGTGAGCATCCCGCGCATCAGTTCGGCGAAGGAGCGCGCGCCCATCTTCTGCATCACCCGCGAGCGGTGCAGCTCCACCGTCTTGATGCTGATGCCCAGGCGATCGCCGATCGTCTTGTTGAGCAGGCCGGCGATGACCAGGTCGAGCACCTGCCGCTCGCGCGGGGTGAGGCTCGCCAGGCGGGCGCGGTGGGCCTGCGCGGCCGGATCTTCGTCGCCCTCGTCATCGGCGACGATCGCCGCATCGGCCCGGGCCGGCTCGACCGGGGCCGGCGCGGCGGCCATTCGGCCCGCCCGCTCGAAGGCCTGCTCCAGGGTGCGCTCCAGCACCGAGTCCTGGAAGGGCTTCTCGAGGAAGCTGTAGGCGCCCTTCTGCATCGCCTCGACCGCCAGCGGCACATCACCGTGGCCAGTCATGTAGACCACCGGCCAGGTGGCGCCGCGCGCGATCAGGGCGTCATGCACCTGCAGGCCCGACAGGCCGGGCATGCGCATGTCGAGCAGCACGCAGGCGGCGCAGCCCGGCTCGATCCCGTCGAGCGCCTGCAGGAAACCGGCCGGGCTGTCGAACGCGCGCACGGCGTAGCCAAGGCTCTCGAGCAGCCAGGCGGCGGATTCCCGGAAGTGTTCACTGTCGTCGACCAGCAGGATGGTGCGCGTCATGCGGCGAGCTCCGTGGCTTCGGTGGCGCGGGGCAGCGACACCCAGAAGGTGCAGCCCGGTCCTTCGTCACGGGGCGTGAACCAGAGGCGTCCCTGCTGCAGTTCGATGATCGACCGGCAGACATGCAGGCCCACGCCCATGCCACCGGGCTTGGTGGTGAAGAAGGGGGTGAACATCCGGGCGGCCGCGCTCTCGTCGATGCCCGGCCCGCGGTCGGCGATGCCGAGGGTGGCGTTGTCCTCGTCAACGCCGATCAGGATCTCCAGCTGTCGGTCGGGCCGCGCCACGCTGCGCATGGCCTCGATCGCGTTGCGGGCGAGATTGACCAGCACCTGCTGCTGGAGCACCCGGTCGCCACGCACCACGGCGGCCTGCGCGCCGGGCCCCTCCCGCACCGCGACCGAGATCCCGTCGCGCTGGATCTCCCAGTCGAGCAGCGAGATCGCGTCATCGACCAGGCCGCGAAGCGCGATCGTCTCGGCCTTGGGTTGCCGGTGCTGAACATAGTCGCGCACCCGGGTGATGATGCCGGCGGCGTAGAGGGCATGCTCGACGCCGCGTTGCACCGCCGGGCGCACGCTGGCGGGATCGAGATTGCCGCGGTCGATGCGGATCAGCAGGCCGCGCAGCAGGTTGGTGAGCGCGCCGATCGGCTGATTGAGCTCGTGCGCGAGGGTGGAAGCCATCTCGCCCACCGACAGGGAACGCGACAGCAGCAACAGCTGTTCCCGGTCATTCAGGTGCCGGGCCGCGGCCTGCTGGTCGGAGCGCAGATCGGCGAGTCGAAGATGGAGCTGGCCCTGGGCGTCGGTGGCGGCCTGCGCGCTGAGCGGATGGCCGTCGGGCCCGGTGAGCACCGCCTCGGCCCGGCCGCTCTCGCCGGCTTGCGCCAAGAGTTCGCCCAGGCCGCGGAAGCCGGACGCGAGATCCGCGAGCGAGCCGCCGGCGCGCCACTGCGGCAGGCTGGCGGCGAGCGCCTGCGTGCACCAGGTGATGCGCTGCGCCCGTGGGTCGATCGTGGCGATCCACTGGCCGAGTGTTTCCAGACTGAGCGCCGCGTCGGGCAAGCCTTGCTCCCATGCCGGGGTGGGCGCCGACGAGTTGCCGGCGCGCCCATGGGTCCGATGAGGACCGCTCGGCCGAGTATAGGCAGCGACGCCCCGGGGCGCCGTGAGCTATTGCTCAGGCTGCCGGTGACGCAGTGCCGGCCGCCGCAGCGGCCTGGCGGCTAGAACAGGCGGAAGGCGATGATCGCCATCAGCGTGGGCGGCATGGCGGCCACGAACAGCCAGAGCGGGCTCACCGCCTCGTCCTCGAAGTGCGGACGCAGGATGGCCATGCCGGCAGGGTTGGGCGCGTTCGCGATCACGGTGAGGCCCCCGCCGGTGACGGCGCCGGCCACCAGCGAGTACTTGAACTCGTCGCTCAGCCCCGGCACCAGCGAGCCCAGGTAGGTGAGTGCCGCATTGTCGGTGATCGCGGTGAGAGCCGTGGCGCCGTAATAGACCACGCTCGAGTCCATGCGGGTGAGCAGCGGCTCGAGCCACCACTGCTGCTGGCCGCCGAGCACCACCAG
>JAGWVN010000071.1 GCA_018970865.1 Betaproteobacteria bacterium | reverse complement strand
CAGCGCCTGCATGGTCGCCAGCAAACCCACCTGCGCGCGCAGGGATCGGAGCATCGCCGCAGTGTAGCCGGGTCGGATTTGCCTGGCCGCCCGGAGGCTCGACTCCCGACACGGTGCTGCCCATGACGTCGAGCAGGCGTCAATGAGCCTGAGCATCTTGCCGCGGGCCGCATAAGCAGATGCGGAAAGCGTCGTTGAACCGGGCGCACGCCCGGTAAACAATCCGCGCGGCGGACGGCTCCGACCGCGGTCCTGCCGATCGGCCGCGCGAGTGAGCTTCGCGCACCGACCGGCCATCGAGACGCCATGACACCGACCTTTTCCCTCGACCCCCTCACCCCGGCAATCGGCGCGCGGGTATCCGGCATCGACCTGCGCGAACCGCTCGATGACGGCACCCGCGACCGCCTCCGAGCCGCGCTCCTCGCCCACCATGTGCTGTTCTTCGAGGATCAGCCGCTGGAGCCGACGCAGCAACGCGACCTCGCCGCGCGTTTCGGGCCGCTGCATGTGCACCCCATCTACCCGACTGTCGACGGCGTGCCGGAGATCATCGTGCTGGATACATCGGCTCGCAATCTGCCGGACAACGACAACTGGCACACCGATGTCACCTTCATCGAGACGCCGCCCCTGGGGGCCCTGCTGTCGGCGCGGCTGATTCCGCCGCTCGGCGGCGACACCCTCTGGGCCAGTGGAATCGCTGCCTGGGAGGCGCTGACGCCGCGCTGGCAGGCCCTGCTCGACGGACTGCATGCCGAGCACGACATGCTCAGGTCCTTTCCCGCGCATCGCTTCGCGCGGACCCCGGCGGAGCGCGCGCGCTGGGAGCAGGCACGAGACCGCAACCCGCCGGTCATGCACCCGGTCGTGCGCACACACCCGGAGAGCGGACGCCGAGGCCTGTTCGTCAACGAGGGCTTCACCACGCGCATCGTCGAACTGACGGCCCGGGAGAGCGATGGCCTGCTGCGCTTCCTGTTCGAGCATATCGCGCGACCCGAGCACACCGTGCGCTGGCGCTGGAAGGCGGGCGATCTCGCGTTCTGGGACAACCGCCTGACGCTGCACTACGCCACCACCGACTATCTGCCGCACCGCCGCGTGATGCATCGCGCCACCATCCTGGGGGACCGCCCGCGCTGACGGCGGCGCGCTGCGAGTGTCCGGATGCCCGGCAATCCCGGGAAAACCGGGCTGGCGTCTGGGCCGGAACATCCCCTTGCGATAAAATCATGGGTTCCGACCAAAACATCCCCAGGAGCCCCCCATGTCGATGGCCGACCGCGACGGACTGATCTGGTTCGACGGCAAGATGGTCGAGTGGCGCGATGCGAAGCTGCACGTGCTCACCCACTCCCTGCACTACGGCATGGCGGTCTTCGAGGGCGTTCGCGCCTATCAGACCCCCGCCGGCACCGCCATCTTCCGGCTGAGCGAGCACACCCGCCGCTTCTTCAACTCGGCCAAGATCTTCCAGATGAAGATCCCGTACACGCCCGAGGAGCTCATGCAGGCCCAGAAGGACTGCGTTCGCCTGAACAAGCTCGACTCCTGCTACATCCGGCCGCTGGCCTGGATCGGTTCCGAGAAGATGGGCGTGTCGGCCAAGGGCAACAGCATCCACTGCTCGATCGCGGTCTGGCCCTGGGGCGCCTATCTCGGCGAGGACGGCATCTCGCGCGGCATCCGCGTCAAGACCTCCTCGTTCACCCGCCATCATGTGAATGTGTCGCTGGTGCGTGCCAAGGCGAGTGGCTACTACATCAACTCCATCCTGGCCAACCAGGAGGTCACCGCCCACGGCTATGACGAGGCCCTGCTGCTCGACACCGAGGGCTATGTCTCTGAAGGCTCGGGCGAGAATGTCTTCATCGTGCGCGACGGCCGGCTCTACACGCCCGACCTCGCCTCCTGCCTGGACGGCATCACCCGCGACGCCGTGATCACCATGGCCCGCGACCTCGGCATCCCGGTGATCGAGAAGCGCATCACCCGCGATGAGATGTACTGCGCCGACGAGGCCTTCTTCACCGGCACCGCGGCCGAGGTCACGCCCATCCGCGAGCTCGACGACCGGATCATCGGCGAGGGCCGCCGCGGCCCGGTCACCGAGCGGCTGCAGTCGCTGTTCTTCGATGTGGTCGCCGGCCGCAACGACCAGTACCGCCACTGGCTCACCCTGGTCTGAGCCGCCTTCCGCCCGCGTCGCCATGAGCCAGCCCAAGCCCGAAGCGCCCGCCGCCGTCGAACTCGACGGCCCTGACCTGCCGGCGTTCTGCCCGAACCCGCGCATGCCGATCTGGAACCACCATCCGCGGGTGTACCTGGATGTCGCCCACGAGGGCGGCGCGCGCTGTCCGTATTGCGGCACCCAGTACCGGCTCAAGGCCGGCGCGGTGGTCAAGGGCCACCACTGAACCGTCATGACGCCGGATCCGGGCGGGCCCGCGTCGCGCCGCAGCGCCATGCGGATCCTGGTGGTCGCGCCCAACTGGATCGGTGACGCCGTCATGGCCCAGCCGCTGCTGGCGCTGCTGCGGCGCCAGCATCCGCAGGCCAGCCTCGAGGTGCTCGCGCCGCCGGCGGTGGCCCCGGTCTTCCGGGCCATGGCCGAGGTGACCGACACCCTCGAAGCGGCCAACCGCCACGGCAAGCCGCAATGGGGCGAACGCTGGCGCCTTTCGCGGCAGCTGCGCGCCCGCGGCTACGAACGCTGCTATGTCCTGCCCAATTCCGCCAAGTCGGCGCTCGCGCCCTGGCTGGCCGGCATTCCGCTGCGCATCGGCCATCACGGCGAGTCGCGCTATCTCCTGCTGAACCGGCGACTGCCGCCCCAGCGCGGCGAGGAGCGTCGCCCCATGGTCGAGTTCTACGCGGCGCTGGCCGGCCATGACGGGCCGGTGCCCGATCCGGTGCTCAGCCCCCGGCCGGGCCTGGGCCGCGAAGCCCGGGCCCGCCTGGGACTGCGCGCCGACGAGCCGCTGATCCTGCTCTGTCCGGGCGCCGAGTACGGTCCGGCCAAGCGCTGGCCCAGCCGCCACTTCGCAGCGCTGGCCAGCCTGGCCGCCGCCGAATGGCCCGAAGCCACGATCGCGCTGCTCGGCTCGGCGCGAGAACGCGCCATGGCCACCGAGGTCACAGCGCTGTCGGGCCAGGATCTTCGCAACCTCTGTGGCGACACCTCGCTCGACGAGGCCATCGGGCTCATCGCCAGCGCCAGCGCGGTGATCTCCAACGACTCCGGCCTGATGCATGTGGCCGCGGCCTGCCGCCGGCCGCAGGTGGCGGTCTTCGGCTCGAGCGACCCGCGCCACACCCCGCCGCGCTCGCCGCGGGCGCAGGTGCAGTGGCTGCAACTGGCCTGCAGCCCCTGCTTCCAGCGCGACTGCCCCCTGGGCCACACCCGTTGCCTCAACGACCTCTCCCCGACCGCGGTGTTCGCCTCGCTGCGCCAGGTCCTGCAACCCCACGCCGAGCGCCCTTCCCGATGAGCACCGCCCCCGAATTCGTGCTGACCCTGTCCTGCCCGGACACCACCGGCATCGTCTATCACGTCACCGGCTTCCTGTTCGAGCGGGGCTGCAACATCCTCGACTCGGCGCAGTTCGGCGATGCCAGCACCGGCCTGTTCTTCATGCGGGTGCACTTCTCGGCCGCCGCGCCGCTCGACCGCGACGCGCTCGAGGAAGCCTTCCGGCCGATCGCGGCCCGCTTCGCCATGGACGCGCGGCTGCACGCGCTGGCGGTGCGTCCGCGGGTGCTGCTGATGGTCTCCAAGTTCGGCCACTGCCTGAACGACCTCCTGTTCCGGTGGTCCTCCGGGCAGCTCGCCATGGAGATCCCGGCCATCGTCTCCAACCACGCCGACTTCCAGCCCCTGGCCCACGGCTACCGCATTCCGTTCTTCTACCTGCCGGTCACCGCCGCCACGCGCGCCCAGCAGGAAGAGCGGCTGCTCGAGCTGGTGGAGCGCGAGCGCATCGACCTGGTGGTGCTGGCCCGCTACATGCAGATCCTGTCGCAGCCCACCTGCGCGCGGCTCAAGGGCCGGGCGATCAACATCCACCACAGCTTCCTGCCGAGCTTCAAGGGCGCCAAGCCCTATCTGCAGGCCCATGACCGCGGGGTGAAGCTGATCGGCGCCACCGCGCACTATGTGACCGCCGATCTCGACGAGGGCCCGATCATCGAGCAGGATGTCGAGCGGGTCGATCACGCCATGGGGCCCGAGGCCCTGGCCGCAATCGGCCGCGATGTCGAATCGGTGGTGCTCGCCCGCGCGGTGCGCTGGCATGTCGAGCACCGGGTGCTGCTCAACGGCCACCGCACGGTGGTCTTCCGCTGACCGCCAGCCCCATGCGACGCGCTCCGGTCCACGCTTCGGCCGATGCCGCCGAAGAGGCCTTCTATGACGCGATGCGCCGCGGCGACACCGATGCCCTGATGGCGCTGTGGGCCGACGACGAGGAGGTGGCCTGCACCCATCCCAACGGCGCGCGCCTGGTCGGGCTGGTGGCCATCCGCGCGTCCTTCGAGCAGATCTTCAGCGGCGGCGGCGTCGCCGTGCAGGCGGTCGACCGCCGGGTGCACGAGGGCGGCCTGCTCTCGGTGCATCACCTGATCGAGCAGCTCGCGGTCACCGGCCGCGGCGGCGCCGAGCTGGTCGAGTGCGTGGCCACGAATGTCTTCGTCAAGACGGTGGCCGGCTGGCGGATGGTCCTGCACCACGCCTCGCCGCTGGGCGAGCGGGCTGCGCCGGCGCAGGCGGGGTCGGCGCCCACCGTGCTTCACTAGCCTCAACGGCGACGCGCTCGGCCGCCATCACCGGAGCCCTCTTGGAGTACCACCCGCCCCGCTGGCTGCCCGGCGGCCATCTGCAGACGATCTGGCCGGCCATGATCGCGCCGCGCGCGGCGGTGCGGCTGCGGCGCGAGCGCTGGGACACGCCCGACGGTGACTTCATCGATGTCGATCGGATCGACGCGCCCGAGGGCCGCGATGCGCCCCTGGTGGTGCTCTTCCATGGCCTGGAGGGCGGATCCGACAGCCCCTATGCCCGCGCGCTGATGGCCGCGGCCGCGGCCCGCGGCTGGCGCGGCGCGGTGGCCCACTTCCGCGGCTGCAGCGGCGAGCTCAACCGCGCGCCGCGGGCCTATCACTCGGGCGACTCCGAGGAGATCGACTGGGTGTTGCGCCGTTTCGCGGCCGAACCCGGCAGCGCGGCCCAGCCGCTCTATGCCGCCGGCGTGTCGCTGGGCGGCAATGCCCTGCTGAAGTGGCTCGGCGAGCACGGCAGCGGCGCCGGCTTCGTGCGCGCGGCCGCGGCGGTGTGCCCGCCGCAGGACCTGCACGCCGGCGCGGTCGCGCTCTCGCGCGGCTTCAGCCGGGTCTACACCCGTCATTTCCTGAGCACGCTCAAGCGCAAGAGCCTGGGCAAGCTCGCCCAGCATCCCGGCCTCTTCGACCGCGAGCGCATGCTGGCCGCGCGCGACTTCTTCGACTTCGACGAAGCCGTCACCGCGCCGCTGCATGGTTTTGCAGGCTGTCGCGACTACTGGCGCCGCTCCTCGTGCCGGCAGTTCCTGGGCGGCATCCGCGTGCCCACCCGGGTGCTCAACGCCCTGAACGATCCCTTCCTGCCGGCCTCGGCTCTGGCCAGCCCCGCGCAGGTGTCCCCGCAGGTCAGCCTGCACTACACCCGGCGCGGCGGCCATGTCGGCTTCCACGCCGGCGGCGCGGCCCGGCCCTCGGCCTGGCTGGCCGACTACCTCACCGGATGGTTCGATGCCCATCGATGAACTCGTCGAGCGCGCCATGCAGCGCTGGCCGGACGTGCCGGCGATGTACGGCTGGCTGCGACTGGACCGCCGCGGCCGCTGGCTGCTGGTCGACCGCGGTCGACCGGGCTTTGACGAGGCCCGCGACGGCGCCGGCAGCGAGATCACCAGCCCGCCGATCATCGACTTCATCGGACGCAACTATCTCGCCGACCCGCAAGGCCGCTGGTACTGGCAGAACGGCCCGCAGCGGGTGTTCGTCGATCTCGATCTCGCGCCCCTGGTGTTCCGGGTGCTCGGCGAGGGCGATCGCACCCGGCTGGTGACCCACACCGGCTACCCGTCGGGCGAAGTGAGCAGCGCCTGGATCGATCGCGACGGCAACCTGTTCGCGCAGACCGAGGCCGGCCCGGGCGTGATCCACGATCTCGATCTCGCAGCGCTGGAGATGAGCGACGGCGATCAGGATTTCGACCCCGACAACGGCCAGGCCGGCGGCCTGCGGCTGCGCCTGGGCCGCGAGTGGCATGCGCTGCAGCCCCTGGCCAGCCCGCCCGAGATGCTCGGCTATGTGGTGCGGCCGCGTGCGGCCATTCAGCTCAGCGAGTCCTGACCCGATCGGCCTGCTCGCGCTGGAACTCCAGCTCGAACTCCTTCAGACGCGCGTCGACCAGCGAGCCGGTGTAGAAATCGAGCGGCGGACGGGCACGCCGCGACAGACGCAGCTGCTCCACCGCAGCGCGCCAGTTGCCGCCCAGGGCGTACTCCTCGGCGGTGGCCACATGGGCGAGCGCGGCCTGGCCCGCGGCGTGATGGGCCTGCGCCAGCAGGCGCCACAGCACCGGGTCGCTGCGCAGCGTGGCAAGCTGCTCCTGCAGCAGGCGCTCGGCCCGCACCGCCTGGCCGCCGGCCAGCAGGGCCTCGGCCTGCAGCCTGACGAGGCCGCGCGCGCCCGGAAACTTCGCCACACCGGCCTCGGCCAGCGCAAGCGCGCCGGCGGCGTCCCCGGCCCGCAGCCGGGCCTCGGCGGCCAGCCGTTCGATCATCGGATGGCCCTGGGGGAAGCGCTGGCGCACCTGCGTCAGGGCGCGATCGGCCGCCACGAAATCGCGCTGCGCGACCAGCACGGTGGCCAGTCCGAACCAGGCGGCGAGCTCATCGTGGGTGGCGCGCTCGCGCAGCTGGCGCTCGAGTTGCGTCCGGCTGTCGCGCAGGCCGTCCAGGCCGGTGACCGCCAGGGCCCGAAGCCGCGCGCGCACCAGGCGGAACTCGATGCTGTCGGGGCGCTGGCGATAGCGGTCGTCCTGGACCCTGAGCATCATGTCGGCGATGCGCTCGGCGGTGAGCGGGTGGCTGCGGGTGTAGCCCGGGGCGTTGCTCTCATAGACCCGCGTGGCCTGCTGCAGGCGGCCGAAGAAGCTGACCATGCCGGCGGGCTCGAAGCCCGCGGCGCGCAGGGTGTCGATGCCCACGCGATCGGCCTCGCGCTCGGCATCGCGCGAGAAGGCCAGCATCTGCTGCTGCTGGGCACCGCTGGCCATGGTGATCGCGCCGGCGGCGGCCTGCGGGTTGGAGCGCGCGGCCAGGGCTCCGAGGATGGCCGCGGCCAGCGTCATCATCGAGGTCTGGCGCTGCTGCGCGAGCATGCGGGCGATGTGGCGCTGGGTGACATGGCCGATCTCGTGGGCCAGCACCGAGGCCAGCTCGGATTCGGTCTGGGCCGCGGCGATCAGCCCGGTGTGCACGCCGATGAACCCGCCCGGCAGGGCGAAGGCGTTCATGGTGGCGTCACGCACCAGGAAGAACTCGACGCTGAAGCCGCTGGCCGACGGGGTGGCCGCGAGCTGGGCGCCGAGGCGGTTGAGGTAGTCGGCGGCGTCGACATCGTCGGCCACATCCGGGTCGCGACGCAGGTCGCGCATGATGGTTTCGCCCAGGCGGCGTTCGGCGTTCGCCGAGAGTTCCTCGCCGCCGGCGTCACCCAGCCGAGGCAGATTGTCGGCCTGCGGGCGCGCGGCCGGCGGCAGGAGGGCGAGGGACAGCGCCAGCAGCGCGGCGCCGGCGCGGCGGGCGGCAGGCCCGAGGGGGAAGGGTTGCGCCATCGGCAAGGCCAGAAGGCCGGCAGGAAGGCCCGGCGGGATTGCTATCATAGACCCGCGCCATGACCACGCCCCTTCCCCACTCCCCGCTCACCCACTTCGACGCCGCCGGCAGCGCCCACATGGTCGATGTCGGCGACAAGCCGGCCACCCGGCGGGTGGCGCTGGCCACCGGCAGCATCCGCATGCAGCCCGAGACCCTCGCGCTCATCCGCGCCGGCACCGCGCGCAAGGGCGATGTGCTGGGGGTGGCGCGCATCGCCGCCATCCAGGCCGCCAAGCGCACCTCGGACCTGATCCCGCTGTGCCACCCGATCGCGCTCACCCGCGTGGCGGTCGACTTCGAGATCGACGATGCCGACTCGCGCGTCGACTGTCGCGCGCGGGTGGAGTGCACCGGCCAGACCGGCGTCGAGATGGAGGCGCTCACCGCGGTGCAGATCGGGCTGCTCACCATCTACGACATGTGCAAGGCCGCCGACCGCGGCATGGTGATCACCGAGGTACGCCTGCTCGAGAAGCACGGCGGCAAGACCGGGTCCTGGCTCTCGGAAGACTGAGGCGTGGGCCGGCGCGGCCAGGCCCTCGGCCTGGGCCTGCCGCGCATCGCTGCCCCGGGCCTACTGCCAGCCGCCGCCCAGGGTCTTGTAGAGCGTCACCAGGCTCTGCCCGGCCTGCCCCTGCACCAGCACCAGCGACTGCTGCGCCGCAAAGAGCGAGCGCTGGGCATCGAGCAGCTCGAGGTAGCTGGCCGCGCCGTGGCGATGCCGCGCCTCGACGAGCGCGGCCCGCCCGGCCTCGGCCCGCACCTGCGCCTGCTGGGCTGCCACCTGATCGAGCAGGGTGCTGCGCGTCGCCAGCGCGTCGGCCACCTCGCGGAAGGCCTGCTGCACCGCCCGTTCGTACTGCAGCAGCGCCTGATCGCGGCTGAGGTTGGCCGACTGCAGCGCGGCCTGGTTGCGGCCGGCATCGAACAGCGGCTGGAACAACTGACCGGCCACGCCCGCGGCAAAGCTGCCGGCGCTGAACAGGCTGGTGAGCGAGCGCGTGGCGCTGCCGGCGCTGGCGGTGAGCGTGATCCGCGGGAAGAAGTTCGCGCGGGCCGCCTCGATGCCGGCATCGGCGGCGGCCATCTGCAGCTCGGCGGCGCGCAGGTCGGGACGGCGGGCCAGCACCTCGGACGGCAGGCCCGGCGTCAGTTCCGGGAAGGCGGTCAGACCCGCCAGGGGCGCGATGCCCACGCCGGTGGCCGCAAGCGGCGTGCCAAGCAGCAGCGAGAGCGCGTTCTCGTCCAGCGCCCGCTGACGCTGCTGCTGGGCAAGACCCACCCGGGCCCCCTCGAGCAGCGACTGCGCGGCGCGCACCTCGAGCAGCGAGGCCGCCCCCAGGCGGTGACGGGTTTCGGTCAGCCGCAGGGTGTCCTCGCGGGAGACGAGGGTCTGGCGGGTGAGGGCGAGCAGCGCTTCGTCGGCCTGCAGGTTCAGGTAGCCCTGCGCCACGGCGGCCACCAGGCTGATGCGCGCGGCCAGACGCTGCGCCTCGGTGGCCTGGAACTGGGCCGCCGCGGCCGCGCTCAGGCCGCGCAGCCGACCGAACAGGTCGAGCTCGTAGGCGGTCATCTGCAGCCCGCCGAGATACAGGTTGTTGAAGCCGCCGGCCCCGTTGGGCGTGCGCGAGCCGGACAGCCCCAGACCCACCGTGGGCAGGAGATCGGCCTCGCGCAGCTGCATCTGCGCGCGGGCCTGCTCGATGGCCAGGGTGGCCAGCCGAAGATCGCGGTTGTTGCGCAGGGCGGTGTCGATCAGCCGGCGCAGCGGCTCGTCCTGGAAGAAGGCCTGCCAGCCGATGGCCTCGGCGGGCTGCGCGGCCGTCGAGGCCGCCGGCGCGGACGGGAAGCTCGCCGGCAGCCCGGGCGCCGGCTGCTGAGGGCTGCGGGCCGGGGGCAGGCCGGCGCAGGCGCCGAGCAGCGCGGTCGCGAGAACCAGGGCGGGGAGGCGCGCGCGCATCACGAGCGCTCCTCGCCCGCGCCGCCGGCAGGCGCCGGCGGCGACGGTGACGGTGACGCCGGCGCGCTCCGGGCGCGGCCGCGCCCGCCGCCGCCGAACACGCGGCGCACCACCACGAAGAACACCGGCACGAAGAACACCGCGAGCACGGTGGCGGTGATCATGCCGCCGAGCACGCCGGTGCCGATCGAGCGCTGGCTGGCCGAGCCGGCGCCGGTGGCCAGCACCAGCGGCATGACCCCGAGGATGAAGGCGAGCGAGGTCATCAGGATGGGCCGCAGCCGAAGGTGCGCCGCCTCCAGCACGGCATCGACCGCGCTCATGCCGCGCGCCTGCAGGTCGCGGGCAAACTCGATGATCAGCACCGCGTTCTTGGCCGACAGGCCGATGATGGTGATCAGGCCGACCTTGAAGAACACATCGTTCTCCAGGCCGCGCAGCGACGCCGCGCCGACCACGCCGAGCACCCCGAGCGGCACCACCAGCACCACCGCCAGCGGGATGGTCCAGCTCTCGTAGAGCGCGGCCAGGCACAGGAACACCGACAGCAGCGAGAACGCGAACAGCAGCAGCGCGGTGGAGCCCGACAGCTTCTCCTCACGGGCGAGGCCGGTCCATTCATAGCCCAGGCCCGGCGGCAGCGCCGCGGCGATCCGCTCCATCTCGGCGATGGCCGCGCCGGAGCTGACCCCGGGCGCCGGCTCGCCGGCGATCCGCATCGCCGGGTAGCCGTTGTAGCGGATGGCCTGCATGGCGCCGGTGATCCACTGCGCGGACGCGAACGAGGACAGCGGCACCGACTGCCCCTGCGCGTTGACCACCGGGATCCGCAGCAGCTGGTCGGGCTGCATGCGCGCCGGCGCGTCGGCCTGCACCACCACCCGCTGGACACGCCCCTGGTTGGGGAAGTCGTTCACATAGGCCGAGCCCAGCGCGCTGGACAGCGTGCTGGTGATCGCGGCGAAGCCCACGCCGAGGGCCGCCGCCCGGTCGCGGTCGATGCGCAGCTCGAGCTGCGAGGCGTCCTCGAGGCCGTCGGGCCGCATCGCGGCCAGCAGCGGGCTCTTGCCGGCCTCGGCGAGGATCTGGTTGCGCGCCGCCAGCAGGGCCTCTCGTCCCACGCCGGCGCGGTCCTGCAGCCGGAAGGCGAAGCCGTTGGCGCGGCCGAGATCGCGGATGGGCGGCGGGCTCAGCGGAAAGGTGAAGGCATCGCGGATGCGCGACAGCACCGGGAAGGATCGCTTGACCAGCGCCTGCGCCGAGCGCTCCTCGCCGGGGCGCTGCGCCCAGTCCTTGAGGGTGACGAAGGCCAGGGCGGCGTTCTGACCGGTGCCCGAGAAGTTGAAGCCGAGCACCGTGACCACGCTCTCGACATCAGGCTGCTTGAGCATGAAGCCTTCCACCTGCTGCATCACGCCGAGCGTGCGCTGCTGGGTGGCGCCTGGCGGCAGCAGCACATTCACCAGGATGTTGCCCTGGTCTTCGTTGGGCACGAAGGCGGTGGGCATGCGCTGGAACATCACCACCACCGCGCCGATGATCGCCACATAGATGATCAGGTAACGCCAGGCCCGGCGCAGGATGCGCGCCACCAGACCCTGATAGGCCGAGGCGGTGCGCGCGTAGCCGCGATTGAACCAGCCGAAGAAGCCGCGCCGCGCCTGGTGGTGGCCGGCCTTCACCGGGCGCAGCAGGGTGGCGCACAGCGCGGGCGAGAACGAGAGCGCGAGGAAGGCCGAGAACAGGATGGCCACCACCATCACCGCGGCGAACTGGCGGTAGATGTTGCCGATCGAGCCGCTGAAGAAGGCGAGCGGCACGAACACCGAGACCAGCACGACGGTGACGCCGATGATCGCGCCGGAGATCTGACCGAGCGCCTTGCGGGTGGCCTCGCGCGGCGGCAGCCCCTCCTCGCTCATGATCCGTTCGACATTCTCGACCACGACGATCGCATCATCGACCACGATGCCGATCACCAGGACCATGCCGAACATGGTGAGCACATTGATCGAGAAGCCCATCGCCAGCAGCGCGCCGAAGGTGCCCAGCAGCGCCACCGGCACCACCAGCGTGGGGATCAGGGTGTAGCGGATGTTCTGCAGGAACAGGTACATCACCACGAACACCAGCAGCACCGCCTCGACCAGGGTCTGCGCGACCTGCAGGATCGAGATCCGGATGAACTTGGAGCTGTCGTAGGGAATGCTCGCCTTCATGCCGGGCGGGAAGAAGCGCGAGAGCTCCTGCAGGCGCGCCTTGATCAGCGCCGCGGTCTCGAGGGCGTTGGCATTGGGCGCCAGCTGCACGCCGATGCCGGTGGAGGGCTGACCATCGAGCCGGGTGCTCAGGCCGTAGCCCTGCGCGCCGAGCTCCACCCGCGCGACATCGCGCAGCCGCACCGTCGAGCCGTCGGGATTGGCCCGCAGCAGGATGTTGCCGAACTCGGCCGGATTGGCGAGCTGGCCCTTGACCACCACCGCCGCGAAGATGCGCTGGTCGGCGGTGGCCGGCTGTTCGCCGACGAAGCCCGAGGACACCTGCACATTCTGGGTGGCGATCGCCGCGGTGACATCGCTCATGGCCAGGCGGTAGGCGAGCAGCCTGGCGGGGTCGACCCAGACCCGCATCGCCCGCTCGGTGCCGAAGAGCTGGGCCTGACCGACGCCCGGCACCCGCTGGATCTCGGGCAGCACGCTGCGCGCCGCGTAGTCACCCAGGGCCACCGGCGTCCAGGCCGGATCGCTGGACGACAGGATGGTGAACAGCAGGAAGTTGGGGTTCGCCTTGTCGATGCGCACGCCGAGCTGGGTCACCGCCTGGGGCAGACGCGGCGCGGCGCGGCTCAGCCGGTTCTGCACATCGACCGCGGCGAGCGACGGATCGGTGCCCGGCTCGAAGCTGAGCGTGATCGAGCCGGTGCCGTCGGCCTGGGCCACCGATTCCATGTAGATCAGGCCGGGCGAGCCGTTCATCTCGCGCTCGATCAGCGAGATGGTGCTGTCTTCGAGCACCTGCGCGGTGGCGCCGGGATAGGTGAGCGAGAGCTGCACCGCCGGCGGGGCCACCGGCGGATACTGCGCGATCGGCAACTGGGTGACGGCCACGCCGCCCCCCACCATGATGAACAGCGCGATCACCCAGGCGAACACCGGGCGATCGATGAAGAACTGCGCCACGCGCGGCCTCCGTCAGCGAGCGGCGGGAGCCGCGGTGGCCGGGGCCGGGGCGGGTGCCGCGGGGCGGGAGCCAGGAGCTGCGGCGCCGGGAGCTGCGGCGCCGGGAGCTGCGGCGCCGGGAGCTGCGGCGCCAGGGGCTGCGGCGCCGGGGGCCGGCGGCGGCTGCCAGGGCACCGGCTTGACCGGGCCCTTGCCGCCACGCAACTTCTGGAAACCGTCGACCATGACCTGCTCGCCGGGCTTCAGGCCGTCGAGGATCACCCACTGGCCCTCGCGGGCCGAGCCGATCCTGACCGGCCGCGGGCTCACCATGCCGTCGGCGCCGACCACCCGCACGCTGTCGCCCTGTCCGCCGCGGCTCACCGCCTGCTGGGGCAGCAGCACCGCCGCCGGGGCCTGCGCCTGCTCGACCTTCACCCGCACATAGAGGCCGGGCAGCAGCTGACCCCTCGGGTTGGGCACCTCGGCGCGCAAGGTGATCTGCCCGCTGGTGGGATCGACGCTCAGGTCGGAAAACAGCAGCCGGCCCGGCAGCGGGTAGACGCTGCCGTCTTCCAGCACGAGCCGCACCAGGGCGGCATCCTTGCCGGCGGCGCCGCGCAGCGCGCCGGATTGAATGGCGGCCCGCAGCCGCAGCACATCGCCGGCCGGCTGGGTGAAGTTCACATAGAGGGGGTCGATCTGCTGGACCAGGGCGAGCGGCGTGGCCTCGCCTTGCCCGACCAGCGCGCCCTCGGTGACCAGCGCCCGGCCGATGCGGCCGCGCAGCGGCGAGGTGACCGAGGCATAGCCGAGGTTGATCTGGGCGGTCTGCACCGCGGCCCTGGCCACCGCGATGTCGGCCTGGGCCTGCTGGCTGGCGGCCACCGCGCTGACCATTTCCTGCTCGCTGATCGCCCGCGCCTCGAAGAGCGGCTTCGCGCGCTCGGCCTGCGCCTGCGCCTGGACCGCGTTGGCCTCGGCGCGCGCCAGGCTGGCCTGGGCGCTGGCCAGGGTGGCGCGCAACGGCGCGTCGTCGAGCCTGAAGAGCAGCTGGTCGGCGCGGACATCGCTGCCCTCGGTGAACACACGCTGCTGCACGATGCCGGCCACGCGGGCGCGCACCTGCGCCACGCGGAAGGCCTCGGTGCGGCCGGGCAGCTCGGTGACGAGATTCACGGGCGCCTGGGCGACGGTGACCACGCCCACTTCCGGCGGCGGCGGAGCCGCGGGGGCGCCCGAGGCCGGGGCACCGGCCGCCGTCGGGCCCGATGCAGGAGCGCCGGCCGCGGGGGCCGCGGGGGCCGCGGCAGCAGGCGCACCCGCCACGGGCGCCGCGGCCGGCGACGAACCGCCCTGACCGCAGGCGGCCAGCAGCAGCGCGATCACGATTGCGGCGGACAGCGGCCGCGCGCGCGCGGCGCGGGGCAACGACAGCGGGCAGGCCCGTCGTGTCGGCAGGATCGAGGAGCTCATGGCATTCCGGGTTGGGGCGCTGAGGGGGCAGGATCGGGTCATGCCGCGTCGGGCAGTTGCAGCGGCCCCTTGCCGGCCCAGCGATCGAGGTAGAGGTAGATGACGGGCGTGATGTAGAGCGTGATCACCTGCGAGAACAGCAGGCCGCCGACCACCGCCACGCCCAGGGGCATGCGCAGTTCGGCGCCCGCGCCCAGGCCGAGCGCGATCGGCAGCGCGCCCATCAGGGCGGCGAAGGTGGTCATGAGAATCGGCCGGAATCGCAGCACGCAGGCCTGACGGATCGCCTGCTCCGGCGTCATCGACTGGGTGCGCTGCGCCTCCAGGGCGAAGTCGATCATCATGATCGCGTTCTTCTTGACGATGCCGATCAGCATGAGGATGCCGATGGTGGCAATCAGCGTCAGCTCGATCTTGAAGAACCACAGGAACACCAGCGCCCCCACCGCGGCGGAGGGCAGCCCCGCCAGGATGGTGAGCGGGTGGATGTAGCTCTCATAGAGCACCCCGAGCAGCACATAGATGACCGCCAGCGCCACCAGGATCAGCACCAGCTGGCTGGACTGCGAGCCCTGGAAGACCGCGGCATCGCCGCCGTAGCTGGTGATGATCGACGGCGGAAACCGCAGGTCGCGCCCGAAGGCCTCGATCTTCTTGGTGGCCTCGCCCAGCGGCGCATCGGGCGCCAGGTTGAACGAGATGGTGACCGCCTGCAGCTGCCCCTGGTGGTTGACCGCAGTGGGGCCCACGGTGCGCGAGACCTTGACCAGCGTGGACAGCGGAATCACCTGCTGGGTGACCCGGGAGCGCACGAAGATCTTGCCGATCGCATCCTCGAACTTGCGGTACTCGCCGGGCGCCTCGAGGATCACCAGATAGCTGTTGACCGGCGTGAAGATCGTGGAGACCTGACGGTCGCCGAAGGCGCTGTAGAGCGCATTGCGGATGTCCTGCACATAGACGCCGAGCGCACCGGCCTTGTCACGGTCGAACTCCACCTGGGCCTGCAGGCCCCGCATCTGGGTGTCGCTGGTGACATCGCGGAAGGTCGGATCGGCGCGCATGCGCTGCATGAGCTTGGTGGACCACTCGCCGAGCGCGTCGGCGCTCACGCTCTGCATCACGTACTGGTAGCGGCTCTTGGACACCTTGCCGCCGAGCTGCAGGTTCTGCACCGGGCGCATGTAGACCGCGAACCCCGGGTAGCGGACCTTCTGGCGCAGGCCCTCGATCACGCGCTGCACCTTCTCGCGCTCGCCCAGGGGCTTGAGCACGATGAACATCCGGCCGGTGTTCATCTGCTGCGGGTTGGTAGGCGGGGAGCCGACGAACGAGGACACATAGGCCACATTCGGGTCCTTGCGCACGATCTCGGCGGCACGGGCCTGCAGGCGCGACATCTCCTCGAAGGAGATGTCTTCGCTCGCCTCGGTGATCGCCTGGATCTGGCCGATGTCTTCCTCGGGGAAGAAGCCCTTGGGGCTGACCTGCACCAGCCAGACCGTGAGCCCGAAGGTGAGGAAGGCCACGCCGAGCACCCAGCGCCGATGCCGCAGGGCCACATCGAGGCTGCCGGCGTAGGCGTCGAGAACCGCCTTGAACGCCCGTTCGAACAGACGGCCGAAGAGGTTCTCGCGATGGGTCGCAGGGTCGATGGGCTTGAGGAAGCGGCTCGCGAGCATGGGCACCAGCGTGAGCGAGACCACCGCCGACACCAGCACCGACAGCCCGACCACCACCGCGAACTCGTGGAAGAGCAGGCCGATCACCCCCGGCATGAAGAAGATCGGGATGAACACCGCCACCAGCGAGATCGAGATCGAGAAGATGGTGAAGGCCATCTCGCGCGAGCCGACCAGCGCGGCCTGCAGCGGCGCCATGCCCTCCTCGACATGGCGCATGATGTTCTCGAGCATGACGATCGCGTCGTCGACCACCAGGCCCACCGCGAGCGTGATGCCCAGCAGGGAGATGTTGTCCAGGCTGTAGCCCAGCGGGTGCAGCAGCGCGATGGCGCCGATCAGCGACACCGGCAGGCTGAGCGTGGGAATGAGCGTGGCCACCAGCCGGCGGATGAAGACCAGGATGACCAGCACCACCAGCACGATGGTCAGGCCAAGCGAGATCTTCACATCGTGGATGGCCTCGCGAATGGAAAGCGAGCGGTCGTTCAGGGTGAGCAGCTGGATGGAGGCGGGCAGCTGGGCCCGGAACTTCGGGATCAGCGCCTTGATCTCGTCGATGACCGCCACGGTGTTGGCATTGGGCTGACGCTGGATGGACAGGATGATCGAGCGCTCGCCGTTGTAGCTGGCGGCCGTGCGCACCGACTCGAAGCTCTCCTCCACCTGGGCCACATCGCGCACCTTGATGGCCACGCCGTTGCGGCTGGTGACCACCAGGTCGGCGAATTCCGCCGCGCGATAGAGCTGCCGGTTGGCCGTGATGGTGAGCAGCTGCTTGGGGCCGTCGAGGATGCCCACCGGGGTGTTGGAGTTGCCCGAGTTGATGGCGGTGACGACATCGTCGAGCGTGAGGCCATGGGCCGCCAGGGCATCGGGATTGGCCTTCACCCGCACCGCGTAGCGCTTCTGCCCGTTCACATTCACCAGCGCCACGCCATTGACGGTGGAGATGGTGGGCGCGATCAGGTTCTCGGCGTAGTCGTTCAGCTCGGAGAGACTGAGCGACGGCGAGTTCAGCGCCACGAAGAGCACCGGCGCATCCGCCGGGTTGACCTTGCGGTAGGACGGCGGATTGGTCATCTCGACCGGCAGCAGCCGCTGGGCGCGCAGCAGCGCGGCCTGCACATCGACCGCCACCAGGTCGATGTTCTTGTTCGAGTTGAACTCGAGGGTGATGCTGGTGGCGCCCAGGATGCTGGTGGAGCTGATGACGCTGATGCCGTCGATGGTGGAGAACTGCTTCTCGAGCGGCAGCGCGACCGAGGCGGCCATGGTCTCGGGGCTGGCGCCCGGGAACTGGGCGGTGACACTGATCACCGGCGTGTTGTAGCTGGGCAGCGCGGCAACCGGCAGCTTGAGGTAGGCCAGCCAGCCGGCAAGCACGCAGGCCACGCTGAGCAGCACGGTCATGACCGGCCGCTGGATGCACAGCTGAGGCAGGTTCATGACTTGTCGTCCGGGCGCTTGCCGTCGGGAGCCTTCCCGTCGCCGGCCTTGCCGTCCGGGCCCTTGCCTTCCGGACCCTTCGCGTCGCCGGCCTTGCCTTCGGGACCTTTGCCTTCCGCGCCCTTGCCTTCCGCACCCTTGCCAGGGCCGCCCTTGCCCGCGCCCTTGCCCTCGCCCTTGCCCTCGCCGGGCACGATGACCCGGACCTTGCCGCTGGGCCGCACATTCTGGCGGCCATCGAGCACGATGCGGTCCTCCGGCTTGGGCCCTTCGACGACCAGCTGGTCCTTGAAGGCGTAGACATCCTTGATCGGCACCTGGCGGACGGTCAGGTCGGGATTGACCGCGTACACGAAGCGTCCGCTGGTGGAAGTGACCACGGCATTGGCCGGCACCACCACCGCGTCCTTGAGCAGCCCGAGCTCGACCCGGGCCTGCACGAACTGGCCGGGCCACAGGTTGCCCTCGGGGTTGGCGAAGGTGGCCTTGGCCCGGATGGTGCCATTCGCGGCGTCGACCGCGCTGTCCATGAAGTAGAGCTGGCCCTGGGCGACCGTCTGGGTGGCGGGGATGGTGACCTTGACCGGGCTGCGGCCCGCGGCGCGCAGGCGCGACTGCAGCAGCGCGAGATGGCTCTCGGGCACCGGGAACTGGACCGCGATCGGATCGACCTGGGTGACGGTGACCAGGGGCGCGCCGGCGGGCTGCACCAGCGTGCCGGGAAACACATTGACGACCCCGGTGCGGCCGGCGATCGGGGCGCGGATGATGTTGTAGTCGAGCGCCACCTCGGCGGCCTGCAGCGCCGCCTCGTCGGACTTCACCTGCGCCCACTGCGCATCGCGCTGGGCCTGGGTGGTGTCGGCCGACCCCTGGGAGATGAAGTTGCGGGCGACCAGCTCGCGGGCCCGCGCGAGCTGGCGGTCCTGATCGGCCGCCAGGGCGCGATTGCGCGCGAGCGAGGCGCGCAGCCGTTCGACATTGGCGCGGTCGTTGCGGTCATCGAGCTGGAACATCGGCTGCCCCTGCCGGACGAACTGGCCCTCCTTGATCAGCACCTCGCGAACCAGATTGGAGATCTGGCTGCGGACATCGACCACCCGCAGCGGCACGACGCTGCCGTTGAGTTCGACCACCAGGGGCACATCCTGCACCCTGGTCTGGACGACGGTGACGGCCGGATCGGGCGGCGCGGCGGGCGCCTTGGCGGCCGGGGTCTCGTCGCTCTTGACGCGCCAGTAGACGGCGTAGCCGATACCACCCAGCAAGGCCAGGGCCAGGGCCCACTTGATCAGTCTGGAAAATGTCATGGGTGGTGAAGTGGCGTGGCGTGGGAACCGGGAGAGCCTTTCGGCCGGGCGAAAGGCAACCCTTCATTATCAGGGGCGATGTCCCGCTCAGTCGAGCCCCTCGGGATTCCGGAGTCGGCCACCCCTGGATCCGGAAGGCCTGCGCCGGCGCGTCGCAGCCGCCTCACCGGACCCGTGGGCACCGTGCTAGCCTTTCGTGCACCTGCGGCGACAGCCCCGCCGCGCTTTCCGGAGACCCGCGTGCCCGATGACTCCCCCTCGCTGCTGCGTCGTTGGCGCTGGCCGACCGCGCTGGTGCTGGCCGGCCTGCTGGCGGCCGGCGCCTGGGAGTGGAACCGCCGACAGGACATCGCTGCCGCGCCGCAGTGGCGCACCGCCGCGCTCACCCGCGGACCGATCACCGCCAGCGTCTCGGCCACCGGCACGCTCAACGCGGAGGTCACCGTGCCGGTGGGCTCGCAGGTGTCGGGACAGATCAAGGAGCTGTTCGCCGACTTCAACGCGGAGGTGCGCAAGGGGCAGCTGATCGCCCGCATCGACCCCGAGACCTTCGAGTACCGGGTGCGGCAGGCCCAGGCCGATGTCGATGCCGCCCGCGCGCAGGTGCTCAACGCCCAGGCGGGGGTCAATGCCGCCAGCGCCGCGGTGTCACGGGTGTCGGTCAATCTCGCCGAAGCCCGTCGCGACCTCGATCGCAAGCAGCAGCTGGTCGAGCGCAATTTCATCTCGGGGGCGGAACTGGACAAGGCGCGCGCGGTGATGGAGGCCGCGGTCGAGGAGCTGCGCAGCGCCCGGGCGCAGGTGGAGGTGGCCCAGGCCCAGACCGGCAGCGCCCGCGCGGTGGTCGCGCAGCGCGAGGCCCAGCTGCAGCAGGCCCGGGTCGACCTGGAGCGCACCGCGATCCGCGCGCCGGTCGACGGGGTGGTGATCAAGCGCTCGATCGACGCCGGGCAGACGGTGGCAGCCAGCCTGCAGTCGCCCGAGCTTTTCGTGATCGCGCGCAACCTGCGCGACATGCAGGTCGACACTTCGATCGACGAGGCCGAGATCGGCCGCATCCGCGTGGGTCAGCGCGCCACCTTCACCGTCGATTCCTACCCCGGGCGCAGCTTCTCGGGCGAGGTGCGCCAGGTGCGCAAGGCCGCGCTCACCGTGCAGAATGTGGTCACCTATACCGTGGTGGTGGCCACGCCCAACCCCGATCTCGCGCTCATTCCCGGCATGACCGCCAATGTCCGGGTGATCACCGACACCCGCGAGAGCGTGCTCAAGGTGCCCAACGCGGCGCTGCGGTTCCGGCCGCCGAACTGGCAGGAGCCCGCGCCCGGAAGCGCGCCGGCGGGCCCGGCGCCCGGCGGGAGCGG
>JAGWVN010000004.1 GCA_018970865.1 Betaproteobacteria bacterium | reverse complement strand
GTGCCGAAGCGGTTGACATCGACCATGGCCGACTTCACCAGCGCGAGGTGCTCGGGGCGAAGCGGGATGCGGCGCGGTTCGCCCGGGTCGACCGGCCGCTTCTCCCGGCTGACCGGATCCTGCACCTCGCGCACCAGGCGGGGCCGGATCGCGACGCCGTCATTGGCCAGCGTGGCGGTGGCATGGGCGAGCTGCAGGATGGTGAAGGCGTTGGCGCCCTGGCCGATGCCGATCGAAGGCGTCTCGCCGGGCAGCCAGCGGCGCTGGAAGCGGCGCATCTTCCAGTCGGACGAGGGCAGCACGCCGGCGGCCTCGTGGCGCAGGTCGATCCCGGTCAGCCCGCCGAAGCCCCAGGGCGCCATGAAGTCGTGGATGCGGTCCACGCCCATCTCGTAGGCCGCGCGGTAGTAGTAGGTGTCGCTGGAGACCACGATCGACTTGTGCAGGTTCACGCTGCCGTGGCCGTTGGGCTCGGAATCGCGGAAGCGATGGTTGCCGAGCTGGAAGTAGCCCGGGTCGGGATACTGCGTCTCGGGTTGACGAAAACCGGTGCTCAGCGCGGCCAGCGCCATGAAGGGCTTGTAGGTGGAGCCGGGCGGGTAGGTGCCGCGCAGCGGCCGGTTGAGCAGGGGCCGGTCGGGGTCTTCGTTGAGCGCCTGCCAGGAGGGCGGGTCGATGCCGTCGACGAACAGGTTCGGGTCGAAGCCCGGCCGGGACACGAAGGCGATCACCTCGCCGGTGGCCGGCTCGATCGCCACCAGCGCCCCGCGGCGGTTGCCGAACCACTCCTCGATGAGGCGCTGCAGCCGGAAGTCGATGGCCAGGATCAGGTTGCTGCCCGGCTGCGCGGGCCGGCGCGCCAGCGAGCGCACGGTGCGTCCGCCCGCCGAGACCTCGATCTCCTCGGCGCCGGCGCGCCCGCGCAGGGTGTCCTCCCAGGACTGCTCGAGGCCGGTCTTGCCGATGTGGGTGGCGCCGGCATAGTCGGACTGCTGCTCGGCCTCCTCGATGCGCTGCTTGTCGGCGGGCGAGATGCGGCCGATGTAGCCGATGAGGTGGGCCGCGGTCTCGCCGTTGGGATAGGTGCGGGCGGCGCGGGCGCGGATCTCCACGCCCGGGAAGCGGAAACGCGCGGCCGAGAAGCGGGCGAGCTCCTCGTCGCTGAGGCGGGTGCGGATGGGGATGGAGTCCCAGTGCCGCGAGTCTTCCAGCAGCCGGCGGAAACGCCGCCGGTCGCGGGGCGTGATCTCGATCAGCTCGGCCAGCGCGTCGATGGTGCGCTCGATGCTGTCCACCTGCCCGGGCACGATCTCGAGCGTGAACACCGAGAGGTTGTCGGCCAGCAGGGTGCCGTTGCGGTCGTAGATCAGCCCGCGCGGCGGGGCCACCGGCACCAGCGCGATCCGGTTGTCTTCGGCCAGCGCCGAATAGTCGCTGTGCCGCACCACCTGCAGCCAGATGAAGCGCGACAGCAGCACGCCGAAGCAGACCAGCACCAGCCCCCAGGCGATGGTCACGCGCAGGCGCAGCCGCTGCTGCTCGAGGTCGGGGTCGCGCAGCTCGCTCATCGGCGCCTCGGGGCGGGCCCTTGCCTCACAGCGGTCGGGTCTCGTCGCGTTCCACCGCCCGGCGCTGCGGCGCGAGCAGCAGCATCTCGGCCAGCGGCCACAGCAGCGTGGTGGTCAGCGCCGACAGCAGGTATCCCCAGCCCGGCCAGCCGCTGCCCACCGCCATGCGGGCGAGCAGGGTGATCAGCTGCGCCGCCGACATCAGCACCAGCACATGCAGCATGCGCCCGGCGAGGTCGAACCAGGGCACGCGCCGGTGCAGGGCGATGGCGCCCCAGGAGAGCAGGCTGTAGGCGAGCGCGTGCTCGCCGAGCAGCGCGCCCTCGTGGATGTCCATCAGCAGGCCGAACAGGAAGGCGAGCCCGAAGCCGAGCTGCCGGGGTTGCCGGATGTTCCAGAAGACCAGGGTGAGCGCGAGGAAGTCGGGCATGGCGCCGCCCCGGCCCCAGGGCAGCAGGTTGAGCAGGAAGGCCAGCGCGAGCGTGAACGCGATGAAGGCCCGGTTGGCCGGCAGCAGCAGGGTTTCGCGGGGGGAGAGCATCGCGCGGCTCAGGGGGCGGGCCGGCGGCGCCGGGCGTCGGCCGGCGCCGGCTCGGCGGGCGGCGGGGGCAGGGCATGGCGCTCGACCAGCAGCACCAGCATCAGCCGCTGCTGCTCCGGCATGGCCACCGGGCGGGCGAGCACCAGCCCGAAGGCGCCGGCGGCGCCGGGTGCCTCGATTCTCTCGACCGTGGCCACCGGCAGGCCGGCCGGGTAGATGCCGTCCAGGCCCGAGGTGACCAGACCGTCGCCGGGCTTGATGTCGCTGCTGGCCGCCACGAAGCGCAGCTCGAGCAGCCCGTCGGCGCCGCCGAAGGCGATCGCCCGCTGACCGGTGCGCGCCACCGCCACCGGCACCGCGGCGCCGCGGTCGGTGAGCAGGGTGACCTCGGCCGACAGCGGCAGCACCCGCGTCACCTGTCCGATCACGCCCTGCGCGCTGATCACCGGCTGGCCGGCGATCAGGCCCTGCTGCAGGCCCTTGTCGATGAGGATGCGTCGGCTGAAGGGGTCGCGGCTGTCGCTGAGCACCTCGGCGATCACCGACGGGATGGCCGAGCGCTCGCGCGCGCCGAGCAGCTCGCGCATACGCCGGTTCTCGTCGGCCACCTGCTCGGCCTGCAGCAGGGCGCGGGCGTTGGCGGCCTCGAGCCGGCGCAGTTCGGTGTTGTCCTGGCGCAGCCGCTCGATTCCGTCGATGTGCTCGCCAACCAGGCGCAGCAGGTCGCGGGGCGCGAGCAGCGCGCGCTGCAGCGGATAGAGCAGGGTGGCCGCGCCCTGGCGCAGCGCGCTAAGGGTCTGCAGGCGTGAGTCAATCACCAGCAGCGCGATTGCGAGGCCGGCGCACAGGAGCAGCCGCGCGTGGGCGGAGACTCCCTGGTTGAAGATGGGCGGCGGGCTGCGCTCCATGGGGCGGGCCCCGGCGCGGCGGAGGCGCCGGCGGGCTTATTCGTTGGTGAAGATGGTGCCGAGCTTGTCCATGCGCTCGAGCGCCATGCCGCAGCCGCGGACCACGCAGGTGAGCGGGTCTTCGGCGACCAGCACCGGAAGGCCGGTTTCCTCCATGAGCAGCCGATCGAGGTCGCGCAGCAGCGCGCCGCCGCCGGTGAGCATGATGCCGCGCTCGGTGATGTCGGCGCCGAGCTCGGGCGGGGTCTGCTCCAGGCCGATCTTGACCGCCGACACGATCTGGTTGAGCGGATCGGTGAGGGCCTCGAGGATCTCGTTGGATGACACCGTGAAGCTGCGCGGGATGCCCTCCGAGAGGTTGCGGCCCTTGACCTCCATCTCGCGCACCTCGGAGCCGGGGAAGGCCGAGCCGATGCTCTTCTTGACCGCCTCGGCGGTCTGCTCGCCGATCAGCATGCCGTAGTTGCGGCGGATGTAGTTGACGATGGCCTCGTCGAACTTGTCTCCGCCGACCCGCACCGAACCCTTGTAGACCATGCCGCCCAGCGAGATCACGCCGACCTCGGTGGTGCCCCCGCCGATGTCGACCACCATGGAGCCGGAGGGCTCGGACACCGGCAGGCCGGCGCCGATGGCTGCGGCCATGGGTTCCTCGATGAGATAGACCTGCGAGGCGCCGGCGCCGAGGGCCGACTCGCGGATGGCGCGACGCTCGACCTGGGTGGAGCCGCAGGGCACGCAGATGATGATCCGCGGGCTCGGCGAGAACAGCCGGGTCTCGTGGACCATCTTGATGAACTGCTTGAGCATCTGCTCGGTGACCGTGAAGTCGGCGATCACGCCGTCCTTCATGGGGCGGATGGCATCGATGTTGCCTGGCACCTTGCCGAGCATCTGCTTGGCGTCGGTGCCCACGGCCGCGATGATCTTCTTGCCGCTGGGCCCGCCTTCCTGGCGGATGGCCACCACCGAAGGCTCGTCGAGCACGATGCCCTTGCCGCGCACATAGATGAGCGTGTTGGCCGTGCCCAGGTCGATGGCGAGGTCGGTGGAGAAGTAGTTGCGAAAGAGCCCGAACATGCCGGTTCCGTGGGTGAAATTGGCCTGGCCGCAGGCGCGGAAGAACCCTTGATCATACCGTATAATCCCGGCCCCTTGGCCCCATTCGGGGCGTCGCCCGGAAACCCCTCATGCCGCTCACCGATGCCGATGTCGCCCGCCTGGCCCGGCTGGCCCGTCTCGACCTTTCCGGCGAGCAGGCGCAGCACACGCTGGGCCAGCTCAATGCCGTGCTCGGGCTGATCGAGCAACTGCAGGCGGTGGATACCCGCGGCGTCGAGCCCATGACCCATCCCACCGACATGGCCCTGCGCCTGCGGCCCGACGAGGTCACCGAGCCCGACGGGCGCGAGCGCTATCAGCAGGGCGCGCCGGCGGTCGAGCAGGGCCTGTACCTCGTGCCCCGCGTGATCGAGTGACGCCATGAGCCGCCTGCACGATCTCACGGTGGCCGAACTGCGCGCCGGCCTCGACGAGCGCCGGTTCAGCGCCACTGATCTCGCCCGAGCCTTCCTGGACCGCATCCAGGCCAGCACCCTCAACGCCTTCATCGATGTCCGGCCCGAGCTCACCCTCGCCCAGGCCGCGCAGGCCGACGCGCGCCTGGCCGCCGGCGAGCGCGCGCCGCTGCTCGGCATTCCGGTGGCCCACAAGGACATCTTCGTCACCGAGGGCTGGCGCTCCACCGCCGCCTCGCGGATGCTGGCCGACTATGTCAGCCCCTTCGACGCCACGGTGGTGGCCCGGCTGCGCGCGGCCGGCGCGGTCTGCCTGGGCAAGACCAACTGCGACGAGTTCGCCATGGGCTCGTCCAACGAGAACTCTCACTTCGGCGCGGTGCGCAACCCCTGGGACCCGCAGGCCATTCCCGGCGGCTCCTCGGGCGGTTCGGCGGCGGCGGTGGCCGCGCGCCTCGCGCCGCTGGCCACCGGCACCGACACCGGCGGCTCGGTGCGCCAGCCGGCCTCGATGTGCGGCATCACCGGCATCAAGCCCACCTACGGCCGGGTCAGCCGCTTCGGCATGATCGCCTTCGCCTCCAGCCTCGATCAGGGCGGCGCCATGGGCCGCTCGGCCGCCGACTGCGCGCTGCTGCTCTCGGCCATGGCCGGCTTCGACCCGCGCGACGCCACCAGCATCGAGCGCCCCACCGAGGACTACCGGCGCGACTTCGGCGCCCCGCTGCAGGGCCTGCGCATCGGCCTGCCGCAGGAGTTCTTCGGCGAAGGCGTGGCCGACGATGTCCGCGCGCCGGTGGAGGCGGCGCTGCAGGTGCTGCGCGATCTCGGCGCGGTCACCGTGCCAGTGTCGCTGCCGCGCACCGCGCTGGCCATCCCGGCCTACTATGTCATCGCGCCGGCCGAGGCCTCCAGCAACCTCAGCCGCTTCGATGGCGTGCGCTACGGCCATCGCGCCGCGGTCCACACCGACCTCGCCAGCCTGTATGCCCGCAGCCGCGCCGAAGGCTTCGGCCCCGAGGTGCAGCGCCGGATCCTGGTGGGCACCTATGTGCTCTCCCACGGCTACTACGACGCCTATTACCTGCAGGCCCAGAAGCTGCGGCGCCTGATCGCCGACGACTTCACCGCGGCCTTCGGGCAGGTCGACCTCATCGCCGGCCCGGTCTCGCCCACCGTGGCCTGGAACCTCGGCGAGCGCAGCGACGACCCGGTGCGCAACTACCTTGCCGACATCTTCACCCTGCCGGCCTCGCTCGCCGGCCTGCCGGGCCTGTCCATGCCCGCCGGCTTCGGCGCGGCTGGCCGTCCGGTGGGTCTGCAGCTCATCGGCCGGGTGTTCGACGAGGCCCGCCTGCTGGCGGTGGCCGACCGCTTCCAGCAGGCCACCGACTGGCACGCCCGCTGTCCGGCGGGGGCCGCGTGAGTCCGGCCGGGCGCCGGCCTGCCGGTCGCGGCGGGCGTCTGGCCCGGTGGGTGTGCGCGGCGGCGGCGGCGGCGCTGCTCGCCGCCTGCAGCACGCCGCAGCCCCCGGCGCCCATCGCGCCCGCCGGCAAGCCATCGGCCCCGGCCGGGGCGGCCGGCGGCGCGCAGTCCACGCCCGCGCGTCCGGCCTCGCCGTCGACGGCCGCCCCTCGGCCCGGCCCGATCGCCGACCGCCCCATCGACATCGACGGCCGCTGCGCGCAGGTCGAGGAGGACGGCTTCCGCGAGGACGCCACCCTGCTGGTGCGCGCCAACGAGGTCCGCGCCATGAACTGGCAGCTCTGGGTCGGCCGCCGCGGCAGCTGCCGGTTCGAGCACGCCGACTTCCGCCAGGTGCGCAGCCGCCCGCACATCGAGCTGCTCGCCCGTGACGGCAGCGGCTGCAAGCTGATGGTCTGGCAGGACCCCCGGCGCATCACCCTGGCGCACGCCGGCTGTCAGCGCCGCTGCACCGGCGGCATCTACGATCAGGCCTGGCCGGTGATGTTCGATCCGCGCTCCGGGGCCTGCGCCCGCACCGACCGCTGACGACGGCGGCGGCTCAACCAGAGAGAGACACAGCGATGCAATGGGAAGTGGTGATCGGGCTGGAGACGCATGCGCAGCTCGCCACGCGCTCCAAGATCTTCTCGGGCGCATCCACCGCCTTCGGCGCGGCGCCCAACACCCAGGCCAGCCCGGTGGATCTCGCCCTGCCGGGCGTGCTGCCGGTGATGAACCGCGCCGCGGTGGAGTGCGCCATCCGGCTGGGGCTGGCGGTGGGCGCGCAGGTGGCGCCGCGCTCGGTGTTCGCGCGCAAGAACTACTTCTATCCCGACCTGCCCAAGGGCTACCAGATCAGCCAGTACGAGATCCCGGTGGTGGCCGGCGGCAGCCTCGACATCGCCTGGGAGGAGGGCGGCGAGCCCCGCTCGCGCACGGTGCGGCTCACCCGCGCCCACCTCGAGGAGGACGCCGGCAAGTCGTTGCACGAGGACTTCCATGGCATGTCCGGCATCGACCTCAACCGCGCCGGCACGCCGCTGCTCGAGATCGTCAGCGAGCCCGACATGCGCTCCTCGCGCGAGGCGGTGGCCTATGCCCGCGCGCTGCACGCCCTGGTGATCTGGCTGGGCATCTGCGACGGCAACATGCAGGAGGGGTCGTTCCGCTGTGACGCCAATGTCTCGGTCCGGCCGCTCGGCCAGCAGGCCTTCGGCACGCGCTGCGAGATCAAGAACCTGAACTCCTTCCGCTTCCTGGAGCGCGCCATCGACTTCGAGGTGCGCCGCCAGATCGAACTCATCCAGGACGGCGGCACGGTGGTCCAGGAGACCCGGCTCTACGATCCCGACCGCGACGAGACCCGCAGCATGCGCAGCAAGGAAGACGCGCAGGACTACCGGTACTTCCCCGACCCCGACCTGCCGCCGCTGGTGATCTCGCCCGACTGGGTGGCCGCGGTCCGGGCGGCGCTGCCCGAGCTGCCGCAGGCGCTGCGGGCGCGCTTCCAGGCCGAGCTCGGCCTGTCGGCCTATGACGCCGGCGGACTCACTGCCTCGCGGCAGCTGGCCGCCTGGTTCGAGCGCGCGCTGGCGGCGCTGGCCGCGCTGCTGCCGCCGCCGGACGCCGCTGCCCGTCAGGCCCAGGCCAAGCTGCTGGCCAACTGGCTGCTCACCGACATGGCCGCCGCGCTCAACCGCGACGGCATCGAGATCGACGCCGCGCCGGTGAGCCCGGCGCTGCTGGCCCGGCTGTGCGCCCGCATCCTCGACAACACCGTCTCGGGCAAGATCGCCCGCGAACTCTTTGCCGCGCTCTGGCTCACGCCAGGCGCGCCCGACGACGCAGTCGATCGCGAGATCGATGCCCGCGGCCTGCGCCAGATCAGCGACACCGCCGAGCTCGAGGCGATGGTCGATGCCGTGCTGGCGGCCAATCCGAAGTCGGTGGAGGAGTTCCGCGCCGGCAAGGACAAGGCCTTCAATGCCCTGGTGGGTCAGGTGATGAAGGCCAGCCGGGGCAAGGCCAATCCGCAGGCCGTGAACGACCTGCTGCGCAGGCGGCTGGCCGGCTGAGCCGGCTCGCGGCCGCCCGCGCCGCTCAGGCGCCGCTGCCGTAGCGCTGCCGGTACTGCACCACCCGGTCGCGATGGGCGGCGAGCTCGCCGCCCTGCGGCGAGGCTTCCAGGTAGGCGATCAGGTCGTCGAGCGAGGCGATGGAGAGCACCGGGATGCCGAACATCGAGCGCACCTGCTCCACCGCCGACTCGCCGGTGACCCGCACCGCGTCGCCGCCGCGCTCCTGGCGGTCGAGAGCGATCAGCACGCCGGCCGGCTCGGCGCCGGCCTGGCGGATGATGCCCACCGACTCCTTCACCGAGGTGCCGGCCGAGATCACATCGTCGACGATCAGCACCCGGCCGCGCAGCGGGGCGCCGACCAGGCTGCCGCCTTCGCCATGGTCCTTGGCCTCCTTGCGGTTGTAGGCGAAGCCGATGTTGCGGCCCCGCCCGGCCATGGCCACCGCGGTGGCGCTGGCCAGCGTGATGCCCTTGTAGGCCGGGCCGAACAGCATGTCGAAGCCGATCTCGCCACGGGCCTGCGCCGAGAGCAGACGCGCGGCGTAGAAGCCCGCGAGCCGGCCCAGCCGCTCGCCATCGTGGAACAGCCCGGCATTGAAGAAATACGGGGAGTCGCGGCCGGCCTTCGTGATGAACGAACCGAATCGCAACACCCCGGCATCGAGCGCGAAGCGGATAAACTCGCGCGGATCGACTTCGGTCATTGATCATCCCCGCCGGCGTTGGCCGGCCCAGCGCGCCATGATACGGATCATCTCGTTGAACCTGAACGGCATCCGGTCGGCCGCCCGCAAGGGCCTGGCGCCGTGGCTCGAGTCCGTCCGGCCCGATGTGCTGTGCGTGCAGGAGATCAAGGCCCAGGCTGACGACCTCGACGAGTCCCTGCGCTCGCTGGCCGGCCTCGACGGCCATTTCCACTTCGCGCAGAAGCCCGGATACAGCGGCGTGGGCGTCTACGCCCGGCGCAAGCCGAAGGCGGTGCGCGCCGGTTTCGGCGACGCCGAGTTCGACGCCGAAGGCCGCTACCTCGAGGCCGACTTCGGCGCCTACACCGTGGTCTCGATGTACCTGCCCTCGGGGTCGAGCTCGCCCGAGCGGCAGCAGGCCAAGTTCCGCTTCATGGCCTCGTTCGCCGGGCATCTGCGCGATCTCGGCCGCGGCGGCCGCGAGGTGGTGGTCTGCGGCGACTGGAACATCGCCCACCAGGAGATCGACCTGAAGAACTGGCGCAGCAACCAGAAGAACTCCGGCTTCCTGCCCGAGGAGCGGGCCTGGCTGTCGCAGGTGTTCGACGAGTTCGGCTTCGTCGATGTCTTCCGCCGGCTCGACCCGCGCCCCGAGCGCTACACCTGGTGGAGCAACCGCGGCCAGGCCTGGGCAAAGAATGTCGGCTGGCGCCTCGACTACCAGATCGCCACGCCCGGCATCGCCGATGCCGCCCGGGCCACCGACATCTACACCGCCGAGCGCTTCTCCGATCACGCGCCGCTGATCATCGACTACGCGCTCCCGCGACGATGACCGATCCTGCCGACGACCTGGCCCCGCCGGCGCCGCTGCCTCTGCGCCGAGCCATGATCGTCGATGACGATCCGCTGGCCCGCACCCTGGTGGGCGCCAGCTTCACCGACCTGGGCTTCGATGTCACCACCGCCGCCGACGGCGGCGAGGCGCTCGCGCTGGCCGCCGCCACCCGCTTCGACTGCGTCGTGCTCGATGTGCAGATGCCCGGGCTCTCCGGCTTCGAGGTCTGCCGGCAGCTGCGGCGCCTGCCGGCCTATCGCAGCACGCCCATCCTGATCCAGACCGGCCTGGAGGACCATGACTCGGTGGAGCAGGCCTTCGAGGCGGGCGCGAGCGACTACCTCACCAAGCCGGTGAACGACGCGCTGCTGCGTCATCGGGTCCGGTTCGTGATGAAGTCGGCCGAGGTGGTGACCGAGCTCGAGAGCAATCGCGCCAAGCTCAACGAGGCGCTCGATCTCGCCCAGCTCGGGCACTGGGAATACGCCTACGCCACCCGCATCATCCAGACCTCCGATGTGCATCGCCGGGTGCTTCACCTGCCCGGGCCGGTGCCGCGCTCGTTCTACCTCTCGCGCATCCACCCCGATGACCGCGAGCTGGTGCGACGCCAGCTGCAGTCGGTGGGCGTGACCACCGATCGCATCGACTTCGCCCACCGCTGGCTGGCCCCCGATGGCCGGCAGCTGGTGCTGCATGTGCAGGGCGCGCTGCGGCGCGACGCCGAGGGCCATCCCGAGACGCTGGTGGGCAGCATCCAGGATGTCACCGAGCGCGAGGCCATCCTCGAGAAGATGCGGCTGTGGTCGAAGGTGATCGAATCCTCGGTGGAGGGCATGCTGCTGGTCGACGCGGGTCTGCTGCCGCTGCAGGTCAACGCCGCCTTCACCCGTCTCACCGGCCTCGACCTCGACGGCCTGCACCAGCGTGGCTGGGATTTCTTCGACGAGGCCTTCCGGCGCCAGGTGCTCCCGGTGCTGCGCACGGCCGGCACCTGGCAGGGCGAGCGCACCACCCACGGCCCCGACGGCGCCACTCAGCACCACTGGGTGAATGTCGGCGTGCTGCCCGGCCCCACCGGGATGCCCAGCCACTTCGTGGTGATGATCTCCGATGTCAGCGCGCTGCGGCGCTACCAGTCGCGTCTGGACTATCTCGCCCGCCATGATCCGCTCACCGGCCTGCTCAACCGCGCCGCCATGCTCGAGCGGCTGCACGAGCAGGCGGTGGCGGTGAGCACCAGCGGCGGGCGGCTCGGCCTGCTCTACCTCGACCTCGACCGGTTCAAGAATGTGAACGACGCGCTCGGCCAGGGCTGGGGCGACCGCTTCCTGGTGGCGGTGGTCGAGCGCCTGCGCGCCGCCCTGCCGGCCGCCGCGCTGCTCGGTCGGCCCGAGAGCGACGAGTTCCTGGTGATGATCCCGCGGGTGGCCACGCCGGCCGAGGCGGTGGCGCTGGCCGAGCGGCTGCTCGATGCCCTGCAGGCGCCGCTGCGGGTCGACGACTATGAATTCGTGATCGGTGCCAGCGCCGGCATCGCCTTCCTGCCCCAGCACGCCGCCAATGTCGAGGACCTGGTCAAGAACGCCAGCATCGCCATGCACCAGGCCAAGGCCCGCAAGGCGCAGGGGCGCGGGCGCTACCAGCTCTTCAGCTCCCGCATGGCCGCCGAGATCACCGACCGGGTCTCGCTCGAGGCGCGCATCCGCGCCGGCCTGGCTCGCGGCGAGTTCCGGGTGCACTACCAGCCCAAGATCGAGCTGGCCACGGGCCGGCTGGTGGGCGCCGAGGCGCTGGTGCGCTGGGAGCATCCCGAGGAGGGACCGATCGCGCCGGCGCGCTTCGTGCCGGTGGCCGAGAGCGCCGGCCTGATCGCCGAGCTCGGCCGCTGGGTCTTCCAGGAGACTGCCGCCCAGATGAAGCGCTGGGACCGGGAAGGCCTGCCCCTGGCCCATGTGGCGGTCAATGTCGCTGGCCCGCAGGTCTGGCGCGGCGACTTCCTCCAGCACATCCGCGACACCCTGCGCGAGGTCGGTGTCGCGCCGGGTCGGCTGCAGATCGAGATCACCGAGACGCTGATCATGCGGGATTCCACCCGCGACGAGACCGTGCAGCGCATGAACGCCCTGCGCGATCTCGGCCTCACGCTGGCGATCGACGACTTCGGCACCGGCTACTCCTCGCTTTCGCGCCTCAAGCGGCTGCCGGTGGCCACCCTCAAGATCGACCAGTCCTTCGTGCGCGATGTGGTCGATGACCCCAACGACGCGGCGATCGTGCGGGCGATCATCGCCATGGCGCGCACGCTGGGGCTGGCCACGGTGGCCGAGGGCGTCGAGACCGAGGGTCAGCTCGCCTGGCTGCGCGCCGAGGGCTGCGACATCGGCCAGGGGTTCCTGTTCGGCCGGGCCCGGCCGGCCGACGAGTTCGCGGCGCAGCTGCGCGCCGGCGTGCTCGGCGGGCTTCAGGGAATGGGCTCGCCCCAGTTGGAGGTGTAGGGCGGCAGGCTGGCCACCGAGGTGCCGCGCGCCCTCGCGTAGAGCGGCAGGGTCTCGCCGAGGTGGCGGCGGATCTCGTTGATGCGGGTAGTGCTCGCCGGGTGGGTGGACAGCCACTGCGGCGGTGCCCCCTTGGCCGCGGCGCTCATCTTCTCCCAGACCCGCACCGCGGCGCGCGGATCGAAGCCCGCGCGGGCGGCGAGATCAAGGCCCACCAGATCGGCGTCGGTCTCGTTGTCGCGCGAGAAGCTCAGGGTGAGCAGTTGCGCGCCGGCGCCCACCGCCATCCGGCCGAGATCGCCCATGCCGAAGAGGCTGGTGACCAGGCCCGCGCCCATCTCGGTGAGGCTGCCCTTGGCGGCCCGCTCGCGGGCATGCTCGCGCAGCGCGTGCGCGACCTCGTGGCCCATGACCATGGCGAGCTCGTCGTCGGTGAGCTTGAGCTTGTCGAGGATGCCGGTGTACACGCCGATCTTGCCGCCAGGCATGCAGAAGGCGTTGATCTGGCCGTCGGCCAGCACATTGACCTCCCAGCGCCACTGGCCCGCCCGTGCGTTGAAGCGGCCGGCCTGCTCGATGATCGCCCGCGCGATGCGCCGCGCCCGCTGCACCTGCGGATGCTCCGGGGGCAGCAGCGCGCCCTTGGCGGCGGCGGCGCGCATCATCTGGCCGTACTGCTCGCCGGCCACCCGTTCGAGCTGCTCGGCCGGCACCAGCTTGGCCAGGCTGCTGGGGTTGCCCACCCGAACCCCGTCCTGCTGCGCCTGCGGCTGGGCGCCCGCGGGCAGGCTCGCGAAGGCGGCCAGCAGGCCCGCGGCCGCCAGCCGGCGCAGGCCCGCCGCCCGGGTCGGGCGGACGCCGCCGTGCAGGCGGTCGCCGGTTCGGGTGAGGGTGGGGGAAAAGGCGGATTCGCTCATGGTGAGGATGGTATCGGATGCCGCCATGTCCGTTGGCGGCGCGGCCGTGCGGGCTTGGTCGGCGACTGTCCGGCCGCTGCTACACTGGCCCGCTGTCATGGCCCCCGCCTCCCCGCCACCGGCCCTCCTGCAGGCCTTCGCCAATCGTCGGGTGGGCGTGATGCTGCTGCTCGGCTTTGCCAGCGGGCTGCCGCTGGCGCTCTCGGCGGGCAGCCTGCAGGCCTGGCTCACGGTCTCGGGGGTGGACATCCGCACCATCGGTCTGTTCGCCCTGGCCGGCCTGCCTTACACCTTCAAGTTCATCTGGGCGCCGCTGCTCGACCGCTTCGAGCCGCCGCTGGCCGGTCGGCGCCGCGGCTGGCTGGCGATCAGCCAGCTCGCGCTGGGCGCGGCCTGTCTGCTGATGGCCCAGCTCGATCCCTCGGCCGACATCGCCCTGATGGGCGTCACCGCCCTGGCCATCGCCTTCCTGTCGGCCTCGCAGGATGTGGTCTTCGATGCCTACCGCGCCGATCTGCTCGGCGAGCGCGAGCGCGGCGCCGGGGCGGCGGTGTCGGTGCTCGGCTACCGCCTGGCCATGCTGGTGTCGGGCGGCCTGGCGCTCATCCTGGCCGACCAGTGGCTGGGCTGGCCGGCCACCTATCGCCTGATGGGCGGGCTGATCGCGGCCTTCGCGCTGGTGTCGCTGTTCGCGCCGGGCGTGTCCGCCGCCGAGGGGCCGCGCCTGCCGGCCCGGCGCGAACTGCTCGGTTTCGCCGCCATGCTGGCCGCCGGGCTGGCGGTCTGGTTCGGGCTGCGGGCCCTGCCCTGGGGCGCGCTCGAGACCGACCGCTTCGGGCGCCTGCTGGTGCTCAGCGTCTCGCTGCTGGCCGCGTTCACGGCCGCGATCCGGGTGGCCCGGCTGGCGGGCTTCGCTTCCTTCACCGAGCCCTGGGACCACTTCTTCAGCCGCGACCGGGCGATCGCGCTGTTGCTCCTGATCGTGCTCTACAAGCTCGGCGACGCCTTCGCCGGCAGCCTCTCCACCGCCTTCCTGATCCGCGGCGCGGGCTTCACCCAGACCGAGGTCGGCGCGGTCAACAAGGTCTTCGGCCTGATCGCCACGCTGCTCGGCGCCCTGGCCGGTGGCGCCTGGCTGACCCGCGTCAGCCTGTATCGGGCCCTGATGGCCTTCGGCCTGCTTCAGGCGGTGTCCAACCTCGGCTACTGGGGCCTGGCCGTGCTGCCCCCGCATCCGGCGCTGATGGCCGCGGCGGTCGGTCTGGAGAATCTCTGCGGCGGCATGGGCACCGCGGCCTTCGTGGCCCTGCTCATGGCGCTCACCGACCGGCGCTTCTCGGCGGCCCAGTTCGCGCTGCTCTCGGCCCTGGCCGCGGTCGGCCGGGTGTATGTCGGACCCACGGCCGGCGTGATGGTCGAGGCGATCGGCTGGCCGGCGTTCTTCCTCTTTTCCACCGTGGCCGCGCTGCCCGGGCTGTTGCTGCTGGCGCTGCTAAAGCCGACAATCACCGGATTGCAGACGGAGAAACCGCCATGAACGACCTCACCCGGCTCAGCGCCCTCGCACCCCAGACCGAAGCCGATCCGGCCCTGTCGGCCTTCTGGATGCCCTTCACCGCCAACCGGCAGTTCAAGGCCCAGCCCCGGCTGCTCGCCCGCGCCGAGGGCATGCACTACTACACCCCGGAAGGCCGCGCCATTCTCGACGGCACCGCCGGCCTGTGGTGCGTGAATGCCGGCCACTGCCGCCAGCCGATCGTCGACGCCATCGCGCGCGCCGCCGCCTCGCTCGACTTCGCCCCGGCCTTCCAGATGGGCCATCCGGCGGCCTTCGAGCTCTCCAGCCGGCTGGTGGCGCTGGCCGGCAAGCCCTTCAGCCAGGTCTTCTACACCAACTCCGGATCCGAGGCGGTCGACACCGCGCTCAAGATCGCGATCGGCTACCACCGGGTTCGCGGCGAAGCCCAGCGCACCCGCATCATCGGCCGCGAGCGCGGCTATCACGGCGTGGGCTTCGGCGGCATGTCGGTGGGCGGCATCGCCGGCAACCGCAAGGTGTTCTCCGGCGCGCTGCTGCCGGCGGTCGACCACCTGCCGCACACCCACAGCCTGGCGCACAACGCGTTCAGCCGCGGCCAGCCGCAGTGGGGCGCCCACCTCGCCGACGAGCTCGAGCGCATCCTCGCCCTGCACGACCCCTCCACCGTGGCCGCGGTCATCGTCGAGCCGGTAGCCGGCTCCACCGGGGTGCTGGTGCCGCCGGTGGGCTACCTGGAGCGGCTGCGCGAGATCACCGCCCGTCACGGCATCCTGCTGATCTTCGACGAGGTGATCACCGCCTTCGGCCGCATCGGCAAGCCCTTCGGCTTCCAGAAGCTCGGCGTGGTGCCCGATCTCTTCACCGTGGCCAAGGGCATCAACAGCGCCACCGTGCCCATGGGCGCGGTCTTCGCCCGCGAAGGCATCTACGACGCCTTCATGCAGGGGCCGGCCACCGCGATCGAGTTCTTCCACGGCTACACCTACTCGGCCCACCCGCTGGCCTGCGCCTCGGCCATGGCCGCGCTCGACATCTACCAGCAGGAAGGCCTGCTCGAGCGCGCCGACGAGCTCGCCGCGCACTGGGAGAACGCGCTGCACTGCCTGCGCGGCACCCGCCATGTGATCGACATCCGCAACATCGGCCTGATGGGCGCCGTCGAGCTCGAGCCGCGCGCCGGCGCGGCGGGCGCGCGGGCCTTCGAGGCCCATGTGAAGGCCTTCTTCGAGGAAGACCTGATGGTGCGCTTCACCGGCGACATCATCGCGCTGTCGCCGCCGCTGATCGTCCAGAAGGACCAGATCGACCAGATGGTCGAGCGCCTCGGCCGGGTGCTGCGCGCGCTCGACTGACCCTCGCGGGCGCGGCGTTCAGGGCGCCGACAGCACCCCGGCGGCGCGCAGGGCCGCCACTTCCTCGGCGCTGCGCCCGAGATCGCCGCCGACGATGGCCGGGCCGTGCTCGCCCAGGGTGGGCGCGGGCGTCACCGGTTGCGGCGGCAGATCGCCAAAGCGCATCGGCGAGCCGGCCGCCAGATAGCGGCCGATGCCGGGCTGCTCGATCTCCTGGAACAGCGGGTTGGCGGTGGAGCAGTTGGGGTCTTCGGCCAGCGCCTGGCGCGGGCTGCGGTACACCCCCCAGCACACCCCGTTGGCATCGAAGAGCGGCCCGATCTCGGCGAGGCTGCGGGCCCGCACGCCCGGCTCGATCCAGGCCACCAGCTGGTCGCGATGGCGAAAGCGCGCGCCCTCGTCATTGAGGTCGACGCCGTTGGCCTTCTCCCAGGCGCTCACCGCCTCGGCGAAGCCCAGCGCCTTCTGCAGGCCGCGCCACTGCCGCACCGAGATCGCCATGATCATCACCCGGCGGTCGTCGCGGGTGCCGAAGTCATGGCCGAAGGTGCCGAAGATGTGGTTGCCGTAGCCCTGCCGGTCTTCGCCGTTGACCTGCACCTCGGCGAGATAGCCCAGGCTGCCGATGGTGGCCAGGCCCATGTCCTGCAGCGCGATGCGCACATGGCTGCCGCGGCCGGTGTCGCGCCGCCGGCGCTCGGCGGCCAGCACCGCGATGGCCACATGCGAGCCGCACATCAGGTCCCAGGCCGGGGTGACATTGTTGACCGGCTGGGTGGGGCCGCCGTTGCCGGTGATGAAGGGGAAGCCCGCGCCGGCATTCACGGTGTAGTCGAGCGCGGTGCGGCCCTGCCAGTCGCCGGTGATCTGCACCACGATCAGGTCGGGGCGACGCGCCGCCAGCTTGTCGTAGGCCAGCCAGCCCTTCATGGGGAAGTTGGTGATCAGGATGCCGCCGCCCGGGGCGTCGTCGCAGATCAGGTCGGCCACCAGCGCCTGTCCGCGCTCGTCGCCGAGGTCCACGCACAGCGACTGCTTGGCCTTGTTCAGGCCGGCCCAGTAGAGGCTGCGGCCGTTGGCGGCGATCGGCCAGCGGCCGATGTCGGCATTGCCGCCGACATCGTCGACGCGGATGACGCGCGCGCCGAGCTGCGCCAGCGTCATGCCGGCGAGGGGGCCGGCCACGAAGGCGGCCATTTCCACGACCCGAAGGTCATTGAGCACCTGGAACACGGGACGGTCTCCTTCAGATCAGGCCGCGGGCGATGATGTGGGCCTGGATCTCGCCGGCCCCCTCGAAGATGTTCAGGATCCGGGCGTCGCACAGCAGCCGCGAGACCGGGTACTCGAGCGCGTAGCCGTTGCCGCCGTGCACCTGCAGCGCGTTGTCGGCGTTGGACCAGGCCACCCGCGCGGCCACCAGCTTGGCCATGCCGGCCTCGACATCGCAGCGCTTGCCGGTGTCCTTGCGGCGGGCCGCGAAGTAGGTGAGCTGGCGCGCGAGCATGGTTTCCACCGCCATGATCGCGAGCTTGTCGCGCACCCGCGGGAACTCGATGATCGGCCGGCCGAACTGGCGCCGCTCCTGGGCATAGGCCAGGGCGAGCTCGAGCGCGTTCTGACCCACGCCGATGGCCCGCGCCGCGGTCTGGATGCGGGCGCTCTCGAAGGTGGCCATCAGCTGGCGAAAGCCCTGGCCGGGCACCCCGCCGAGCAGCGCCGAGGCCGGCACCGTGAAGCCGTCGAAGGCGAGCTCGTATTCCTTCATGCCGCGGTAGCCGAGCACCTGGATCTCGCTGCCGCGCATGCCTGGCGCCGGGAAGGGGTTGCCGGGTTCGCCGCGCGGCTTGTCGGCCAGCAGCAGCGAGATGCCGCGCGCGCCGGGCACATCGGCCTCGGTGCGCACCAGCATGGTCATCAGGTCGCTGCGCGAGGCATGGGTGATCCAGGTCTTGGCGCCGGTGACCCGCCAGACCTCGCCGTCGCGCACCGCGCGGGTCTTGAGCGAGGCCAGATCCGAACCCGAGCCGGGCTCGGTGAAGACCGCGGTGGGCAGGATGCTGCCTTCGGCCAGCCCGCGCAGGTATCGCTCCTTCTGCTGCGGCGTGCCGCCGGTGCTGATCAGCTCGCCGGCGATCTCGGAGCGGGTGCCCAGGGAACCGGTGCCGATGTAGCCGCGCGAGAGCTCCTCGGAGACCACGGTCATGGCGAGCTTGCCCATGTCGCTGCCGCCCCACTGCTCGCCGATGGTGAGCCCGAAGATGCCGAGTTCGCCCATCTGGCGCACCACATCGTCGGGGATCAGGATGTCCTGGCGGTGCCAGTCGTTGGCGAAGGGGGCGATGCGCTCGTCGCTGAAGCGGCGCACCTGCTCCTGGAAGGCGCTGATCGCGTCGTTGTCGAGCAGGGGATCGGGCCAGCGGCCGGCCGCGGCCTGGGTGACCACCGACGCCCGGCGTGCCGGGGTGTTGCCGGCCTCGATGAGGCGGATGACATCGGGGTCATCGAGCATGGCGAGCTGCGCGCCGCGCAGGCCGAAGTCCAGCGGCCGCAGGATCTCGCACTGCGACATCGGCAGCCCGCCGCGCAGCTGCTGCAGGTATTCGGCAAAGCCGATCGCGAGGTAATCGGCGGCCAGCCCGCCGAGTGCGCCGCGCGCGTTCAGGCGCGCGGCCCAGTCATGCAGCTGGGCGAGGGACTCGACATAGCTGGCCACCCAGGCATAGCCGTGCAGGGCGCGCTGTTCAGCCTCGGCGTCGTCGCCGCGGGCGGCGCCGGCCGCGACCGCGGCCCGGCAGGCGGCAAGCACCGCGTCGCGGTAGGCGCAGGCCTGGCCGAGCGCGCGGGCGCTCAGCGAGAGGAGGTCGGCGGCGGAGGTTTCGGCGGACGAGGGCGTGGCTTGCGCGGTGGCGGTCATGGCGGATTCGATCGACGGACGGGAGAGCGCCTCTCCCAGGGCATGGCGCATTCTAGCGAGGCCGCCGGCCCGGGCCGGTGTGGGCGGGCTCGCCGTGGTGCCGTTTGCCGCGCCCTTCAGAGCTTCTGGCGCTTCACCACCAGCCCGGCCTTTTCGCGATCCCAGGTGTCGGCGGTGATGCCCTCGCTGCGGATCAGGTGCTTCTGCACCTTCTGGGTGGGCGTCTTGGGCAGCTCGGCCATCAGGCGCACATAGCGCGGCACCATGAAGTGCGGCATGCGCGGGATCAGGTATTCCACCAGCGCCCGCGGGTCGCAGCCGCCGGGCTGCGGCACCACCGCCACCAGCACCTCGTCCTCGCCGTGCTCGCTGGGCACGGCCACCGCGGCCGCCTCCTGCACCTGCGGGTGGCTGTTGACCTCGGCCTCCACCTCGAAGGACGAGATGTTCTCGCCGCGCCGGCGGATCGCGTCCTTCATGCGATCGACGAAGAAGTAGTTGCCGGCCTCGTCCTGGCGGAAGGCGTCGCCGGTGTGGAACCAGCCGTTGCGCCAGGCCCGCGCGGTGGCCTCGGGGTTGCCGTAGTAGCCGGAGTTCATCGCCCAGGGCGTGTCGGTGCGCACGATCAGCTCGCCCACCTCGCCGGTGGCGACCTCGCAGTCGTTGTCGTCGACGATGCGCACCTCGACGCCGGGCCGGGGCCCGCCGCAGCTCGCCTGCGGCCCCGGGTTCAGGCCCGACACCAGCGGGCAGGAGATCTCGGTCATGTTGAAGACGGTGTAGACCTCACAGCCGAAGCGCTCGGAGAAGGCCGGCGCGTCTTCCAGCAGCGGCACCATGGTGGCCACCCGCAGGCCGTGCTGGCGGTCGCGCGGGTCGGGCGGGCGCTTGTTGAGCAGGGTGGCCATGCCGCCGAGCAGGATCACCGAGGTGGTGCCGGTCTCCTCGATGACATCCCAGAAGCGGTCGGTCTGGAAGGCATCGACGATGGCGATCGAGGCGCCCAGCACCAGCATGGAATACACCGCCGCGGTGCCGCCGACATGGAACATCGGCAGCAGCACCAGGTGCCGGTCGGTCTCGATGTGGTAGTTCCAGGCGGCCACCGACTCGTACAGATGCAGGTACGAGGACATCACGCCCTTCGAGGGCCCGGTGGTGCCCGAGGTATAGATGATGCACTGGGTGTCCCAGGGCATGATCTCGCGCGCCGGCGGCTGCGGCCGGGCGCTGGCCGGCGAGAGCACGGCCGAGGGGTGCCGGGTGAGGCCTGGCACCGCGGGGGCGTCGGCCTCGCCGCCGAGCACCACCAGATCGGTGAGCCTGGAGCGGTCGATGTCGGCCAGCCGGTCGACCAGTCCGCCGTGGGCCACGATCAGGCGGGCGCCCGACAGCCGGATGGCATGGGCGAGGATGCTGCCGCGGTAGGCGAGGTTGATCGGCACATAGACCGCGCCCAGGTAGTTGATGCCGAACCACACCCGCAGCGCGTCGGGCCCGTTGGGCAGCCACGCATGGACATTCTCGCCCTGCTGCACCCCCAGGGACTGAAGCCCGGCGGCGGTGCGCTGGACGATGTCGAGGGTCTGCGCGTAGGTCCACTGGCTGCCATCGGCAAAGCGCACGAAGACCGCGTCGGGCCGGCTCGCGGCGTGCCGCTCCAGCAGGGGACGCAGCACGCATTGTTCGGGGGCGGGCACACGCGGGTCGTGCCAGGTCTTGGGCATGAGACGGTCTCCGGGGATGGCGGGCGACCCGCGGCGGGCGCCGGCGCGGCCAGCGGGTTGCAGGTCGCGTCGATCATGTCGGATTCCGTGACGGCCTCGCGCGGGTGGCGACAGGGAATGGAACACTCGCGGCCATGACCCCTTCCGACCCTGCCCCGCTCCCGCCCGCGCCTACGCGCGTCCTCACGCGCCGGCTCGGCGCGCGTCTGCCGGGCGCCTGCCTGCTGGCTCTCGCCCTGCTCGGCGGCTGCGCGCTCACCGGGGCGCCGCCGGGCGCAGCGCCCCCGGCGTCGGCCCGTCCCGACTGGGTGCTGCCGCGGGCGGCCTCGCCCGAGGCGGTGGGGCTGTCATCGGCGCAGCTGGCCCGCGTGGCCGAGGTCACCGGCGCCCATGTCGCCTCGGGCGCGGTGCCGGGCGCGGTGATGCTGGTGGCGCGCCACGGCCAGATCGCCTGGCTGCACACCGTGGGCTGGCGCGACCGCGCCCGCGACCTGCCGATGCGCGAAGACGCCATCTTCCGCCTCTACTCCATGACCAAGCCGATCGTCAGCCTGGCGGTGATGATGCTGGTCGAGGAGGGCCGTCTGCAGATCACCGATCCGGTCTCCCGGCACCTGCCCGAGCTGCGCGGCATGACCGTCGGCGTCGAGCGGCGCGATGCCGCCGGCCGCGCCGTGGTCGAGCGCAGCGAGCCGCCGCGCGAGATGACCGTGCAGGACCTGCTGCGCCACACCGCGGGCCTGACCTACGCCGGGCGCAGCAGCGGCGCGGTGGTCGACGAGATCCGGGCCGCCGGCCTGGGCGCCCGCGACGAGAGCAACCGCCAGTTCGTGGAGAAGCTGGCCCGCACGCCGCTGATCCACCCGCCGGGCACCCGCTGGGAGTACGGCGTGTCCACCGATGTGCTGGGCCGGCTGGTCGAGGTGATCTCCGGCCAGAGCCTGGGCGAGTTCCTGCGCCTGCGCATCTTCGAGCCCCTGGGCATGCGCGACACCGCATTCTGGGTGCCCCCCGACAAGCTCGATCGGGCCGCGCAGCCCTGGCAGCGCCCGGGCGGCCCGCCGATGACGCCGCGCTTCGATGTCGCGGTCCGGCCGGCCTTCGAGTCGGGTGGCGGCGGGCTGGTGGGCACCGCGGCCGACTACCTGCGCTTCGCGACCCTGCTGCTCAACGGCGGCGAGCTGAACGGGCGGCGCCTGGTCAGCCCGCAGACCCTCGCCTTCATGACCGCCGATCATGTCGGCAGCCTGCCGGGGCGTCCGCCGGGCCTGGGCTTCGGCCTGGGCTTCGAGGTGCGCACCAGCGTGGGCCGCGCCGGCCTGCCGGGCTCGGTGGGGGAGTACGGCTGGGCGGGCAATGCCGGCACGCTCTTCTGGGTCGACCCCGCCGAGCAGCTGATCGCCCTCTATCTGGTGCAGGTCAACGACGGCGAACGGATCGCGCTGCGCAACCAGTTCCGCACCATGACCCAGTCGGCGATCGCGAGGCGGCCATGATCGACAAGACGCTCGCCAGCGCGGCGCAGGCGCTGGCCGATGTGCCCGATGGCGCCACGGTGCTGGTCGGCGGTTTCGGCGGCGCGGGCATGCCCGATGTGCTGATCGAGGCGCTGATCGCGCAGGGCGCGCGCGAGCTCACCCTGGTGAGCAACAACGCCGGCAGCGGCGAGACCGGCCTGGCGGCGCTGCTCAAGGCGGGCCGGGTGCGCAAGATCATCTGCTCTTTTCCGCGCCAGGCCGATTCGCACCACTTCGACCGGCTCTACCGCAGCGGCCAGCTCGAGCTCGAGCTCGTGCCCCAGGGCAATCTCGCCGAGCGCATCCGCGCCGCGGGCGCGGGCATCGCCGGCTTCTACACGCCCACCGGCTACGGCACCGAACTGGCCCGCGGCAAGGAGACCCGGCGCATCGACGGCCGCGACTGCGTGCTCGAGATGCCGCTGCACGCCGACTTCGCGCTCATCAAGGCGCTGCGCGGCGACCGCTGGGGCAACCTGGTGTACCGCAAGGCCGCCCGCAACTTCGGTCCGGTGATGGCGATGGCCGCGCGCTGCACCGTGGCGCAGGTGGACGCGCTGGTGCCGCTGGGCGACCTCGATCCCGAGCACATCGTCACCCCGGGCATCTTCGTGCATCGCGTGGTGGCGGTGGGCGACACCACGGCGCGCCCCGCGCCGAGCGCATCGTGAAGGGAGCCTGACCATGCAGCGTCTGAGCCGCGACCAGATGGCCGCCCGCGTGGCCCGCGACATCCCCGAGGGCGCGTATGTGAACCTCGGCATCGGCATGCCCACCCTCGTGGCCAACCACCTGCCCGCCGAGCGCGAGATCTTCCTGCACAGCGAGAACGGCATCCTGGGCATGGGCCCGGCGCCGGCCAGGGGGCAGGAGGACTGGGACCTGGTCAATGCCGGCAAGCAGCCGGTCACGCTGCTCACCGGCGGCGCGTTCTTCCACCATGCCGATTCGTTCGCGATGATGCGCGGCGGCCATCTCGACATCTGCGTGCTCGGCGCCTTCCAGGTGTCGGCCGGCGGCGATCTCGCCAACTGGCACACCGGCGAACCCGACGCGATACCGGCGGTGGGCGGCGCGATGGATCTCGCCATCGGCGCGCGCCGCACCTTCGTGATGATGGAGCATGTGACCAAGCGCGGAGAGCACCGCATCGTGCCGAGCTGCACCTATCCGCTCACCGGCATCGGCTGCGTGGCGCGCATCTACACCGACCTCGCGGTGGTCGATGTCACGCCGCAGGGGCTGGTGGCGCTGGAGTGGGTCGAGGGGCTGTCCTTCGAGGCGCTGCAGTCGCTCACCGGCGCGCCGCTGCGGCGGGCCTGAGCGGCCGGTGCTGGCCGCATCCGCGCCTGCCCGTCTCCCACCCATCGAGCCGACCATGGACTTCACGACCCTGCTGCACCGATTCACCACCGCCGTGGCGGCCCGCGACTGCGAGGGCTTTGCGGCGCTGTTCACGCCCGAGGGCTGCTACGACGACGGCTTCTTCGGCGCCCACCACGGCCGCGCCGACATCGCCGCGATGCTCGCGCGCTTCCATGTCGGCGGCGAGGACTTCTTCTGGGAGTTTCTCGAGCCGCTGCAGGCTGGCGATCTTGCCTACGCGCGCTACCGTTTCAGCTACCGCTCGCGCGAGCCCGAGAGCGCCGGCCAGCTGATCATGTTCGACGGCATCGCGCGCTTCCGGCTGCGCGACGGGCTGATCCACGACTACACCGAGCTCTTCGATCGCGGCGTGGCCTTCGTGCAGCTCGGCTACGCCACGCCGCGGGTGCGCAAGCTGATCGACCGCTATGCCGCGGCGCTGCGCGACGGCCCGGCCTGCGCGGCGCACATGGCCGCCCGCGAGGCGCGCGCGAAGACCTCTTGAAAGCGCCGCGGGCCATGCCCATCTCCCGGATACCCACCCAACACCCGAGGAGATCCGACATGACCCGCCTGTCCGTCTACGACCCGTTCGCCGAAGTCTTCCCCGAGCTCTTCCGCGGCATTCTTGCGCCGCAGCGCGCCACCGGCGCCCCGGTGCTCGAGATCCGCGTCGATGTGCGCGAGACCGCCGCCGACTACACCGTGAGCGCCGAGATGCCGGGCGTCACCCGGGAGGACATCCAGGTGCAGATCGACGGCAACCGCGTGTCGATCGCCGCCGAGGCCCGGCGCGAGGCCGTCACCCGCGAGGGCGAGCGGCTGCTGCGCAGCGAGCGCAGTTACGGTCCGATGGCGCGCAGCTTCTCGCTGGCGAGCGAAGTGGACGATGCCGCCGCCAGCGCGCGCTACGAGAACGGCGTGCTCACGCTGGTGCTGCCCAAGAAGGTCGCCACCGGCGCGCGCAAGCTGACCATCAACTGACCGCGCCGCGCGCGCCTCAGGCGGCCGCGGGCACCTCGTAGCCCGCCTCGCGGATCGCCTGGCTCACCCGCGCGGCATCGGCGCTGGTGTCGACCTCGACCCGGCCATCGGCGAGCGTGACGCTCACCCGGGCGGCCGGGTCGACCTCATGGATGGCCGCGGTCACCGCCTTCACGCAGTGCCCGCACGACATGCCCTTCACCTGCATGCTGATCATCGACAGCTCCTTGGATGGGATGCGGCGATGATAGCGAGCCGGCCTGCCTGGCGGCATTGACATCCCGCATTGGCCGCGCGCGAGCGCTGGCGCTATGGTGCGAGCATGACCGAAGCCCTTGCCGCGACCTCTCCCCCGATTGCCACGCCCGCCGCCGCGCCGGTCATGCAGGCGCTCTCACTCGACATCACCGGCATGACCTGCGCCGCCTGCGCGGGCCGCATCGAGCGGGCGCTGGCCCGGGTGCCGGGCGTGAGCGATGCCAGCGTGAATCTCGCCACCGAGGTGGCGAAAGTGCGTTTCGAGGGCGACGGCCCCGGCCTCGACGCGCTGGTGGCCGCGGTCGACAAGGCCGGCTATCAGGCGGCGCCGCACCGGCCGCGCGCCGCGCTGCAGGCCGGGCAGCAGGCTGCCGACCGGCGCGCCGCCTGGCAGGTGCTGGCCGCTGCGCTGCTTTCGGCGCCGCTGGTGCTGCCGATGCTGCTCGCGCCCCTGGGCATCCACGCGATGCTGCCGGGCTGGTGGCAGTTCGTCCTGGCCACCCCGGTGCAGTTCGTGCTCGGCGCGCGCTTCTATGTGGCGGGCTGGCGCGCGGCGCTGGCCGGCGAGGGCAACATGGACCTGCTGGTGGCGATCGGCACCAGCGCGGCCTGGGGTCTGTCGGTGCAACAGCTGCTGGCGCATGGCGATGGCCACGGCGCGCATCTCTATTTCGAGGGCGCGGCGGTGGTGATCACGCTGGTGATGTTCGGCAAGTGGCTGGAGGCGCGGGCGCGTCGCCGCACCACCGATGCGATCTCGGCGCTGCAGTCGCTGCGTCCCGATCAGGCGCTGCTGCGCCGGGACGGCCAGACGGTGAGCGTGCCGCTGGACGCGGTCTTCGTCGGCGACGAGCTGGTGGTGCGTCCGGGCGAGCGCATTCCGCTCGACGGCCTCATCCTCGAGGGCGAGACGCGGGTCGATGAATCGTTGATCACCGGCGAGAGCCGGCTGCGCGAGCGCGCGCCCGGCGATGCGGTGGTGGGCGGGGCGATCAATGGCGAGGCGCTGATCGTGGTGCGGGTGAGCGCGGTCGGCGCCGAGACGGTGCTGGCGCGGATCATCCGCCTGGTGGAGGACGCGCAGTCGCGCAAGGCGCCGATCCAGCGGCTGGTCGACCGGGTCAGCCGGGTCTTCGTGCCGGCGGTGCTGGTGGTGGCCGCCCTCACCCTGCTGGGCTGGGGCCTGGGCACCGGCGAGTGGTCGCGGGCCGTGCTCAATGCGGTGGCGGTGCTGGTGATCGCCTGCCCCTGCGCCCTGGGCCTGGCCACGCCCACCGCGATCATGGCCGGCACCGGCGTGGCGGCCCGGCACGGCATCCTGATCAGCGATGTCCAGGCGCTCGAGACCGCGCACGCGGTCACGCTGGTCGCCTTCGACAAGACCGGCACCCTCACCGAGGGCCGACCGAGCCTGCGCGCCTGCACGCCCGCGCCCGGTTTCGACGGCCGTCAGCTGCTCGGCCTGGCCGCGCGGGTGCAGGCCGGCAGCGAGCACCCGCTGGCGCGCGCGGTCACCCAGGCGGCCGCAGCGGTCGGACTCGCCGTCGCGCCGGCTGCTGCCGGCGTGCGCGCGCTGGCCGGCCGCGGCGTGTGCGGCGAGGTCGATGGTCAGCGGGTGTGGATCGGCAGCGCGCGCCTGTTCACCGAGGCCGGCGTGACCGATGCCGGACTGCAGGCGGCCGCCCAGGCCCACGCCGCGGCGGGCGCCACCGTCTCGCTGGTGGGCATCAGCCCGCTCGCGGCCGAGGCGCCCGTGCAGCTGATCGGCCTGCTCGCGTTCGGCGATGCCATCCGCCCGGGCTCGGCCCGCGCGATCGCGCGGCTGCGCGCCCTGGGCATCCGCACCGCCATGCTGAGCGGCGACAATCGCGGCGCGGCCGAGGCGGTGGCTGGCCAGCTCGGGGTCGATGAGGTGCGCGCCGAGCTGCTGCCCGAGCAGAAGTCGGCGGTGATCGCCGGCTGGCGGGCCGAGGGCCGGGTGGTGGCGATGGTGGGTGACGGCGTGAACGACGCGCCGGCCCTGGCCGCCGCCGACATCGGGCTGGCCATGGCCAGCGGCACCGATGTGGCCATGCACACCGCCGGCATCACGCTGATGCGCGGCGAGCCGGGCCTGGTGGCCGATGCGATCGCGATCTCGCGCCGCACCTGGACCAAGATCCGCCAGAACCTGTTCTGGGCCTTCGTCTACAACCTGATCGGCCTGCCGCTGGCGGCCATGGGCCACCTTGACCCGGTGATCGCCGGCGGCGCGATGGCGCTCTCGAGCGTGAGCGTGGTGGGCAATGCCCTGCTGCTGCGGCGCTGGCGCCCGCTCGCCTAGAGCGGCTGCCCGCCGAGGCGTTCGATCAGGGCCACCAGCGCCGCCCGGTTGATCTGCGCCTTCACGCCGATGAACACCAGCCGGCCGGCGGGCGCGGCCGGCGGGTCGGCGAGGGCGGCAGGGCTGGCCGGGTCGGTGGCGGTGAGGGGATCGCCAGGCTCTGCAGCGGGCGCGGGCGACACGCTCACCGACCCGCCGGCGAGCTCCACCGCCCACGGGCGATCGCCCGGGCCTTGCACGATGCCCTTGGCGCGCTCCAGGCCCAGACCGGGATCGGCGAGCGCATGGGCAAGGTCGGCCAGGTCGACCGGGCCGGCGAAGCGCGCCGACACGCTGTCGAAGGCGAGGCGGGCATCGCCCGCGGGCCGCGCGCCGGGCCGCCGGGGCCGGCCCCGGATCGGCGCGGGCCGCGGCGTTGGCGTTGGCGTTGGCGTCGGCTCGGCCGGCGGGGCTGCCGGCGCGAACGGCAGCGGCGCCTCGCGCGCCAATGCCAGCGGCACGCCGGGCGCGATGCCGGTCAGCCAGGCCCGCACGGCGGCCTCGCGCCCGCCGTCGACGAGATCATCGCGCGTGAGCAGCAGCCGGTCGGCCCGCGCGATCTGCCGCAGCACGGTGTCGCCCACATAGGTGTCGGCCGCGCGTTCGCGCACGGTGTTCAGATCGGCGAGCACGATCACCTCGTCCACCGCGAAGCCGCGGGCCAGGCGCGCGGTGGCGGCCACCGTGCCGGGCAGGGCCACGCCGCTGGTCTCGAGCAGCACCGCGTCGGGCCGGGGCTGGCGGTCATGGAGCCGGCCGAGCGCCGCCACCAGGTCGCTGCCGAAGCTGCAGCACACGCAGCCGCCGGCCAGCTCGATGACATCGTCGCGTCGGGTGACGATCAGGTCGGCGTCGATGCCCACCTCGCCGAAGTCGTTGACCAGCACCGCGATCCGCAGGCCGCTGGCGCGGGCCTCTCGCAGCCAGCGGTTGACCAGCGTGGTCTTGCCCGCGCCGAGGTAGCCGCCGATCACCACCAGCGGCAGGTCGCCTGCGTCGGTCATGCCCGCGCCGCCTCGAACACCCGGCCGGCCTGCACCGTGCCCCACACCGCCACCTCGCGGATCGCGGCGGGATCGACCGCGAGGGGATCGTCGTGCAGCACCGCGAAGTCGGCGCGCTTGCCGGTCTCGATCGAGCCGACCTCGCCGTCGAGGTGAAGGGTGTGGGCCGGGCCCAGCGTGACCGCGTGCAGGGCCTGCGCGGGGCTGATCCGCTCGTGGCTGCCCTGCACCCGCCCCGAACCGGTCAGCCGGTTGACCGCGCACCAGGCGGTGAACAGCGGACTCATCGGCGTGACCGGCGCATCGGAGTGGATGGCCATGGGCAGTCCGATCTCGAGCGCGCTGCGGCAGGCGTTCATGCGCTCGGCCCGCTCGGGCCCCACCGTGGTGGCGTAGTGTTCGTCACCCCAGTAGTAGTGGTGATTGGCGAACAGGTTCACCGCCATGCCCAGGGTCTTCATGCGCCGCATCTGCGCCTGGCTGGCGAGCTGGCAGTGCTGCAGGGTGAAGCGGTGGTCGGGGCTGGGATGGCGGGCAAGCGCGCGGGTGAGGGTCTCGATGGCGAGCTCGGTGGCCTCGTCGCCGTTGGTGTGGGTGTGGATCTGCACCCCCTGCGCGAGCGCCAGCTCGTAGGCCTGGGCGAGCTGCTCGGGGGCGATGTACCACAGGCCGTTGGGCGCGCCGTTGTGATAGCCCGGGGCGCGCAGCCGGGCCGAGAAGCCCTGGATGCTGCCATCGGCCACCACCTTCACCCGACCCAGCCGAAGCCGGTCGGTGCTCACGGAGCGCAGCGCCGCCGCGCGGGCGATGGTGGCCGCGGGGGGCTGGTCCATCAGGCGCAGCAGCGGCACCAGGCGCACCGGGAAATCGGTTTCGGCCGTGACCCGCTGCAGCATCTCCAGCGCGCCATCGGGCAGCGGGCTGGCCAGGTCGGTGGCGGTGGTGACGCCCTGGCGCACGCACAGCCGCGCGAAGCGGCGTACCGCGTCCTCGTCGCCGGCCAGGGCGGCGCGGTCAAGGCCCACGCGATCGGCGACCGCGCCCATCGCCTCGGGGCCCTTCATCTCGCCGGTGGGCAGGCCATCCGCGCCCAGCGGCACGCCGGGATGGTCGATGCCGGGCCGCAGCCAGCCGGCGGCCTGCAGGGCGGCGCTGTTGACATTGAGGATGTGCAGGCTGGCATGGGCCACGCCGATCGGCCGGGTGCGGCTGACCTGGTCGAGGTCGGCCCGGCTGCAGCGCTGGTTGCCGAAGTAGATCGGGTCGAGCCCCCAGCCCACCAGCGGCGTGTCGGGATGCGGCAGGGCGCGTTGCGCCTCGCGCAGCCGTTCGATCACCGCGGCGATGGAGCGCGCGCCCGGCCAGGTGCGGCCGTCGGGGTCGGTGCGGTCATGCCAGCCGACATAGACATGGCGCCAGAGCGCGCCTTCCATGAGATGGGTGTGGCCCTCGACGAAACCCGGCACCAGCACCTTGTCGGCGAAGCGCTCGTCGAGCCGGGCAGGGCCCCAGCCGGCGAGTTCGCCGGGGGTGCCCGCGCCGAGCACGATGCCGTCGCGCACGGCCACATGGGTGGCCTGCGGGCGGGCCGGGTTGAGGGTGTGGATGAGACGGGCGCGGAACAGGGTGATGGTCATCCGGCGAGTGTAATCGCCCCGGGCGTGGGATCATGGGGGCCTCATGCGGCGCCGGAACCGGTCGGCCCGCCCTCATCGCCGGAGATCCGCCATGGCCCCCACCCCTGCACGACGACGCGCGCTGCGTGCGCTCGCGGGTGCGGCGGGGTCCGGGCTGGTGGGGTCGCCGGCCCGCGCCCAGTCGGGCTGGCCCTCGCGGCCCCTGCGCTTCGTGGTGCCCTTCGCGCCCGGCGGCACCTCCGAGATCGTGGCCCGCTCGGTGGCGGCCGAACTCACCCGCCAGCTCGGCCAGTCGGTGTTCGTCGAGAACAAGCCGGGCGGCGCCGGCACGGTGGCCATGGTCGAGGTGGCCCGCGCCGCTCCCGACGGCCACACCTTCATCCTCGGCCATGTCGGCACGCTGGCGGTCAATCCCTTCATGCTCGAGCATCCGCCCTACGATGCGGCCCGCGACTTCGCGCCGGTGACGCTGCTGGCGCGCGTGCCCAACCTCTATGTGGTCCACCCCGATGTGCCGGCGGCCACCCTGAAGGAATTCGTGGCGCATGTCCGCGCCAACCCGGGCAGGCTGAATTACGGCTCGGCCGGCAATGCCAGCGCAGGCCACCTCGCCATGGAGTACCTGAAGCTCGTCACGCGGATGTTCATCACCCACATCCCGTACCGCGGCACCGGGCCCATGCTCACCGACCTGATCGCCGGGCGAATCCAGGCCACCTCGGCCGGCCTGCCGGCGCTCGCTCCTTACCTGCGCAGCGGCCGGCTGCGGGCCATCGCGGTGGGCACCGCGCAGCGCACCGCCGCCATGCCCGAGGTGCCCACCGTGGCCGAACTCGGCTGGCCGCAGTTCGAGACCTCGCAGTGGTACGGGGTGCTCGTGCCGGCCGGCACGCCCGCGGACATCATCGAGCGCCTGCGCGAGGAGTGCCGCAAGGCCTTGCGTTCCTCCGCGGTCACCGCGCGCTTTGCCGGTGACGGCGCCGAGACCCTGGCCGGCACGCCCCGCGAGTTCGCGGAGTTCATCGCGCGCGAGCAGGTCGTCTGGAAGGAAGTCATCCGCCGGGCCGGCATCCGGCCCGATTGAAGGCGTGAACCGATCATGAGCGCAGCGGTCGATGTTCTGGTGGTGGGCGGCGGCAATGCCGCCCTGTGCGCCGCGATCACCGCGCGCGAGGCCGGCGCCAGCGTGATGCTGCTCGAGTCGGCGCCGCGCGAGTGGCGGGGCGGCAATTCCATGCACACCCGCAACCTGCGCTGCATGCACGAGGCCCCGCAGGATGTGCTCACCGAGGCCTACCCCGAGGAGGAGTACTGGCAGGACCTGCTCAAGGTCACCGGGGGGCTCACCGACGAGCCGATGGCCCGCATCGCCATCCGCGATTCCTCGCGCTGCCGCGACTGGATGCGCCGCCACGGCGTGCGCTTCCAGGAGTCGCTGTCGGGCACGCTGCACCTGAGCCGCACCAATGCCTTCTTCCTGGGCGGCGGCAAGGCGCTGGTCAATGCCTACTACCGCAGCGCGCAGGCGCTGGGCGTGCAGGTGCGCTATCAGGCCGAGGTGAGCGGGCTGCGCCTGCGCAACGGCCAATTCGAGGCCGCGTTGTGCGGGGGCGAGCCGATCACCGCCCGCGCCTGCGTGATCGCCAGCGGCGGCTTCGAGTCCAACCTCGACTGGCTGCGCGAGGCCTGGGGGCCGCCGGCCGACAACTTCCTCATCCGCGGCACCCGCTACAACATGGGCGTGGTGCTGCGCGCGCTGCTCGATGCCGGCGCCGACCGCATCGGCGACCCCACGCAGTGCCACGCCGTGGCCATCGACGCCCGTGCGCCGAAGTTCGACGGCGGCATCTGCACGCGGGTCGACTGCGTGTCGCTCGGGGTGGTGGTCAACCGCGACGGCGAGCGCTTCTACGACGAGGGCGAGGACTTCTGGCCGAAGCGCTACGCGATCTGGGGCCGCCTGGTGGCCCAGCAGCCCGATCAGATCGCCTACTCGATCATCGACGCCAAGGCCGCCGGCCGCTTCATGCCGCCGGTGTTCCCCGGCGAGCGCGCCGACACGCTCGAGGCGCTGGCCGATCAGCTCGGACTGCCGCGCGAGCGGGTGCTGGCCACCGTCGAGGCCTTCAACCGGGCCTGCCGCCCCGGGACATTCGATCACGCGGTGCTCGATGACTGCCGCACCGAGGGCCTCGCGCCGGCCAAGACCCACTGGGCGCTGCCGATCGACACCCCGCCCTTTTCGGGGTACGCGCTGCGCCCGGGCATCACCTTCACCTACCTGGGCGTGAAGGTCGATGCCACCGCCCGGGTGCGCTTCGACGGGCAGCCCAGCCCCAACCTGTTTGCCGCCGGCGAGATCATGGCCGGCAATGTGCTCGGCAAGGGCTACCTCGCCGGCATCGGGATGACCATCGGCACGGCCTTCGGCCGCATCGCCGGCGCGGAGGCCGCTCGTGCAGCGCTTGCTTGAGACCATCGAACTCACCCGCGCCGAGACCGAGGTCGGACGGGTGCTGCAGATCTGCAATGCCTGCCGCTACTGCGAGGGCTTCTGCGCGGTCTTTCCCGCCATGACCCGTCGCATCGCCTTCGAGCGCGGCGACATCCACTTCCTGGCCAACCTCTGCCACCAGTGCGGCGCCTGCCTGCATGCCTGCCAGTACGCGCCCCCGCATGAGTTCGCGGTCAATGTGCCGCAGGCCATGGCCGCCACCCGGCTCGAGACCTACCAGCGCTATGCCTGGCCGGCGCCGCTGGGCGCGCTGTACCGCCGCAGCGGCCTGACGCTGTCGCTGGCGCTCGCGCTGGCCTTCTCGCTCATCCTGCTGATGGCGCTGCAGGGCGGCCAGGGGCTGTGGCGGGCGCCCAATGGCGGCAACTTCTACGCGGTGTTCAGCCACGGCACGCTGGTCAGCCTGTTCGGCGCGGTCTCGGCGTGGGCGCTGCTCGCGCTCACGCTGGGCATCGTGCGGTTCTGGCGGGAGGGCTGGCGCGAGATCTCGGCGGGTTCGCCGCGGCCCGAGCCCGGAAAGCCCGGCCCGGGCCTGGCCCCGGTCGGCGAGGCCGCGGTCCAGGCCCTGAGCCTGCGCTATCTCGACGGCGGCCACGGCGAGGGCTGCCATGATGCCGACGACCGCCCCACCCACTGGCGGCGGCGCTGGCATCACCTGACCTTCTGGGGCTTCATGCTGTGCTTCGCCGCCACCACGGTGGCCACCGTCCTGCATTACGGGTTCGGCCGGCCGGCGCCCTATCCGGTGACCAGCCTGCCGGTGCTGCTCGGCATTGCCGGCGGGATCGGCCTGGTGGTGGGGCCGCTCGGCCTGGCCTGGGTGGCGCGTCGCACCGATCCGCGCCAGTCCGACCCTCGGCAGCGCGCCCTCGACCGCGGCTTTCTGGCCCTGCTGTTCCTCACCTCGGTGACCGGTCTGGCCCTGCTCGGGTTTCGCGACACCTCGGCCATGACCCTGCTGCTGGTGGCGCACCTCGGCGTGGTGCTGGCGCTGTTCGCCACGCTGCCCTACGGCAAGTTCGCCCACGCGCCCTTCCGGATGGCGGCGCTGCTGCGTCACGCGCTGGAACGCCGGCTGCCCGACCGGCTGCGGCTGGCCGGCGACTGAACGGCCTGCACATGCTGCGCCAGCTCTTCCGCTTCGACCAGAGCCACCTTCACGCCTTCGAGCGCGAGATCGCCGCCCGCAGCAACCGGCTGGGGGCGGCCTATGCCTCTCTCGCCAGCCTCGGCTATGGCGTGGTGTACTGGCTGATCGGTCCGTCCGAGTTCGTGCCGGTGAATGTCGTCGTGGGCCTGCTGCTGGCGGCGGTCGCGCTGCGGCCGCCGGCCAACCCCGGGCTCGCCATCTTCCTGGTGGTCAATCTTGCCCTGGCCGTGCTGGCCTACCAGATGGTGATGATCGGCGACCTGATGCACTCGGCGGTCGCGTGGCTGGCCGTGCCCTCGGTCGCGGTGATGATGATCGGCATGCGGGCGCTGGGCGTCTACCTCGCGCTGATCAACATCGGCCTGGTTCTGCTGGTGGTGATCGGCAAGCAGCTCGGCTGGATCGTGCCACGGGTGACGCTGGCGCACGGCGAGCTGCAGCTGGCCATCTCCCTGATCGCGGCCCAGGGCCTGCTGCTGCTGATCGGCCTGCTGATCCTGCGCGCCCGCGATCTGCTGATCGTCGAGATCGGCGAGCGCACCCGCCAGCTCGCCGAGGCGCTCGAGCACGCCCGCGCCGCCCGCGCCGAGGCCGAGGCTGCGCGCAACGAGACCATTGCCGCCAGTCGCGCCAAGGAGGAGTTCTTCGCCAACCTCACCCATGAGATCCGCACGCCCCTGGCCGGGGTGGTCGGCGCGGTCTCGCTGCTGCGCCCGGCCGATCTGCCGGAGGACCAGCGGCGCCTGGTCGACGGCATCACCTCCAGCGCGGCCGAGCTCGCCGAGGTGGTCGATGCCATGCTCGATCACGCCAAGCTGAGCGCCGGGCGGTTCAGCACCGATCTCGCGCCGCTGCGCCTGACCGAGCTGCTCGATTCGCTCTCGTCGCTGATGGCCGAGCGCGCGCAGCGGCGCGGCCTGCGCCTGTCGCTCGAGATCGAACCCGGCACGCCGGAGCGGCTGGTGGTCGACCGCATGTGGCTGCGGCGCATCCTGATCAACCTGCTCGCCAACGCCATCAAGTTCACCGGGTCGGGCTCGGTCTCGCTGCGCCTGCGCCTGGCCGCGCCCGACGAGCCGGCGCTGCCGGGCAGCGCGATGGCCCTGGTCGCCGAAGTGACCGACACCGGCATCGGCATTCCGGCCGACAAGCTCGAGGCGGTCTTCCAGCCCTTCGTGCAAGCGGATGCGTCGATCACCCGGCGCTTTGGCGGCACCGGCCTGGGGCTGGCCATCTCGCGTCGGCTTGCCGAACTCATGGGCGGCACGCTGGGCGCCACCAGCGTCGAGGGCCGCGGCTCGCGCTTCGTGCTGCGGCTGCCGGTGGCCCTGCCCGGCGAGGCCGCTGGCGAGCATCCGACCCCGGCCGTGACCGTGACGCAGCGGGCGGACGGGCCCGCCGCCGCAGCGGGCGCCACCCGGCCCGCGCAGCGTGTCCTGCTGGTGGAGGACAACCCGGTCAACCGCATGGTCGCCGGCGAGATGCTGTCCATGCTCGACTGCGAGGTCGTCCTGGCCGAGAACGGGCGCGAGGCGCTGGCCCTGCTCACGCAGGCCCCGGTCGATCTCATCCTCATGGACCTGCAGATGCCGGTCATGGACGGCATCAGCGCCACCCGCGCCCTGCGGGCGCGCGAAGCCGCGCAAGGCCTGACCCGCACCCGGGTGATTGCGCTCAGCGGCAATTCCGCAGCCGATTACGGCGATGCCTGCGTCGAGGCCGGCATGGACGGATTCCTGGTCAAGCCGGTGTCGCTCGAGTCCCTGGAGTCGGTGCTGCTTTCCCCGCCAGCACCCGACATCGGCGCGTAGCATGACGCGGTCATGCTGGGGCGCCGCGTGCTTTCGCTCACCGCCCATGTCCTTCCGACGCTTCGCCTTCGCTTTGTCCGTCGCGCTGCCCGCGTGGTGCGCCACCGGCGCGCGCGCCGAGACCGCGCCCGAGGATCGCGGCCTGTGGGTGCAGGCCACCTATGTGCGGCAGTTCAAGGACGCCTTTGCCGCACCCTACACCGGCCCGCGCAGCCTGCTGCCGCAGGCCGAGGCGAGCTACTCCTTCACCACCACCGTAGCCCTCGGCTGGCGGCCCTCGCCGGGCCTCGAGCTCTACCTCAATCCCGAGTTCAGCCAGGGCGTGCCGCTGTCGGGGCTCTCGGGTCTGGGCGGCTTCACCAACGCCGAGCTCACCCGCGCCGGCAGCCCGCAGCTGGCGAGCTATGTGGCCCGCGCCTTCCTGCGCCGCACCTGGGGCCTGGGCGGTGGCGCCGAGACCGTTGAGTCCGAGATCAACCAGCTTCCCGGCAGCGCTGATCGCCGGCGGGTGGTGCTCACCCTGGGCAAGCTGCCGGTGATGGACCTGTTCGACGACAACGCCTACGCGCACGATCCCCGAACCCAGTTCCTGAACCTCGCCTTCACCACCCACGGCGCCTTCGATTTCGCCGCCGATGTGCGCGGCTACTCCTGGGGCGGTGCGGTGGAATACATCGACGGCGACTGGGCGATCCGCGCCGGCCGCTTCGCGCAGCCGCGCGAGCCCAACCAGATGGCCCTCGATCCGCGCATCGGCACCCACTACGGCGACCAGATCGAGCTCGAGCGCGGCCACCGGCTCGGCGAGCGGCCCGGCCGGCTGCGGCTGCTGGTGTTCCGGAACCAGGCGGTGATGGCCTCGTACCGCGATGCGCTTGCCCGCGCCCAGGCCGAGGGCGGCGCCCCCGCGCTCGATGCGGTGCGCGCCGGCCGGCGCGACAAGCGTGGCGTGGGCATCAGCCTGGAACAGGAGATCGCGCCCGGCCTGGGCCTGTTCGCGCGGGCGATGCGGGCCGATGGCGCCACCGAGGTCTACGCCTTCGCCGAGATCGACCGCTCGCTCTCCGCGGGTCTGCTGCTGCAGGGCGGGCGCTGGGGCCGGCCGGCCGACAGCGTGGGCCTCGCGGTGGCGCGACACGACATCTCGGCGGCGCACCGCGACTATCTCGCCGCCGGCGGGCTCGGCTTCTTCGTGGGCGATGGCCGGCTCAACCCCGGCGGCGAACGCATCCTCGAGGCGTTCTACCGGGTTTCCCTGGGCGCTGGCGCGTGGCTGAGCCTGGGGCATCAGCGCATCGCCAACCCCGGCTACAACGCCGATCGCGGGCCGGTCTCGGTGACGTCGATGCGCCTGCAGTGGCAGCGCTGAGGGCATCACCCCGGCGGCGGAACCCCGGCGGGCGCTGCCCGTCCGCGATTCGGGCAAGATGCGCCGCACACGCGGACCACCGCGGCCCCTTCCCGGAGACCCTGCCTTGAACGCCCCCGAGCCCACCGACCTGTCCTCGATTCCGTTCCGGCCCGTCCGCTTCCTGCCCCGCGACATCGAGACCGAGCGCCGCGCCGATGGCACCATCGTGCTGCGTTCGCGCATCCCGCTCGCGCCTTACGCCGAGCATGTGCCCTCGCTGCTGCGGCGCTGGGCCCGTGAGGCGCCCGAGCGCACCTGGCTCGCGCAGCGCCGCGGCCCGGCGCGGGAGTGGCTGCGGGTCAGCTACCGGCAGGCGCAGGCCACCGTCGATGCCCTCACCCAGGCCCTGCTCGATCTGCGCGTGCCCGACTCGCGGCCGGTGGTCATCCTCAGCGGCAACTCCATCGAGCATGCCCTCATGGCGATGGCCGCGATGCAGGCCCGCCTGCCGGCCGCGCCGGTGTCGCCGGGTTACTCGCTGATGAGCCAGGACCATGGCGTGCTGCGCCATGTGTTCGAGCTGCTGCAGCCCGGGGTGGTGATGGTGCAGAACGCCCGTCAGTTCGAGCGCGCGCTGCGCGCGCTGAACCTCGAGGGCGTGACGCTGGTGCATGTCGACGAGCCCCTGCCCGATCTGCCCAGCCGCGCCTGGGCCGACATGGCCGCCACGCCGGTGACCCCGGCGGTGCAGGCCTCGGTCGATGCCATCCGGCCCGAGACCGTCGGCAAGTTCCTGCTCACCTCGGGCTCCACCGGCACGCCCAAGGCGGTGATCAACACCCAGCGCATGATGTGCGCCAACATCACCATGGGCCAGCAGGCGCGCCCCCGACAGCCCGGCGACCCGGTGCCGGTGGTGCTCGACTGGATGCCCTGGAACCACACCATGGGCGGCAACGCCAGCTTCAACGCGGTGCTCGCCGACGGCGGCACGCTGCACATCGACGACGGCCGGCCCACGCCCGAGCTCTTCGGCGAGTCCTTGCGCAACCTGCAGGAGCTCTCGCCCACCTACTACGCCAATGTGCCGGCCGGCTACGCCATGCTGGTGGCCGCGCTCGAGAAGGACGACGCGCTCGCGCGCCGCTTCTTCGCCGACCTGCAGATCGTGGGCTATGGCGGCGCCACGCTGCCCGACGACCTCTATCTGCGCATGCAGCGGCTGGCGGTGCGGCACACCGGGCAGCGGGTGGTGTTCTTCACCGGCTGGGGTTCCACCGAGACCGCGCCCACCGCCACCTGCACCTACTGGGCCACCGAGCGCGTCGGCCTGATCGGCCTGCCCTTCCCCGGCGTGGAACTCAAGATGGTGCCGATCGCCGACAAGTACGAGCTGCGTCTGCGCGGGGTCACGGTCATGCCCGGCTACCACCGTCGGCCCGATCTCACCGCCGCCGCCTTCGACGAGGAGGGCTTCTACCGCATCGGCGATGCCGGCGTCTTCGTCGATCCGGCCGACCCCTCGCAGGGACTGGTGTTCCGTGGCCGCGTGGTCGAGGACTTCAAGCTGATGACCGGCACCTTCGTGCAGGTGGGTTCGCTGCGGGTGGCCTGCGTGGCCGCGGCCTCGCCGGTGATGCAGGACGCGGTGGTCACCGGGCATGACCGCGAGTGGGTCGGCCTGCTCGCCTGGCCCAACCTGGTGGCCTGCCGACAGCTCATCGGTCAGCCCGATGCCAGCTTCGCGCAGGTGATCGCCGACGAGCGGGTGCGCGCCCGCGTGCGCGAAGGCCTGGCCGCCCACAATCGGGCCTTCCCGGGGTCCAGCACCCGGATCCGCGCGGTGATGCTGATGGCCGAGCCGCCGTCGATCGACGGTCGCGAGCTCACCGACAAGGGCTACATCAACCAGCGCGTGACCATCGAGCGGCGGGCCGCGCTGGTCGAGCGCCTGTATGCCCGGCCGGTCGATCCCGAGGTCATCCTGATCGACTGAGCACGCCGGCCGGCGCGTCCGCGCCTCAGCGGCGCGCCTGCTGCACCTGGGGCACCGACACCGGCGTGGCCTGGTGACCCCAGCTGGCCCGCAGCCACGAGACCAGCGCGGCCACCTGGCTGTCGTCCAGCCGGTGCGCGAAGGGCGGCATGCCGTGGGGCCGCGGCTCGCCGGGGATGTCGGCGGCGAAGCCGCCGCGCAGCACCACCGTGATCAGGTTGTCGGGCTGCGCCTGGGTCACCGCGCGGTTGCCGGCCAGGGCCGGCCAGGCGCCACGGCCCTGGCCCTGCTCGCCGTGGCAGTCGGCGCAGTGCTCGCGGTACAGCGCCGCGCCGACGGGGCCGGGCGGCACCGCCGCCGCGGGCGCCCGGATGGGGTCGGGCGAGGCCACCGGCAGCGCCCGCAGGTAGCTCGCGATCGCCAGGCGGTCGGCCTCGGTCAGGTGCCGGGTGCCGTGGCTGATCACCTCGGCCATCGGCCCCATGGCGCTGGCGCTGGCCGCACGGCCGGTGGCCAGCCACTGCGCGATCTGCCCGGCCGGCCAGCGCTGGACCCCGGCCTCGCCCGGCGACAGCAGCGACGGCGCCAGCCAGCGCCCCGTGCCCACCGGACCGCCGGCCAGCGGGCCCTCGGGGCGCGTGGCGCCCAGCCGGTCGCGCGGCGCATGGCAGGCGCCGCAGTGACCCACCACCTCGACCAGATAGGCGCCCCGCTGCCAGTCCGCCGGGCGTGACGCATCCGGGGGTGGACCGCCGGCGCGAAACGCGAGCATTCGCCAGACGGTGAGCGCCCACTGCGTGCCGAATGGCCAGCGCATCTCGTGAGGCCGGGCCGGCTGGCGGACCGGTGCCTGGCTGCGCAGCCAGGCGAAGATCGCGTCGGCGTCCTGCGCGCTCATGCGGGTGAAGTAGGGATAGGGGAAGGCCGGCGAGAGCAGCCGGCCGTCGCGGGAGCGACCTTCATGCAGCGCGCGGCGGAAGTCCTGCGCGCGCCATGCCCCCAGCCCGGTGTCCGGATCGGGGGTGAGATTGCTGCTGTAGACCGTGCCGAAGGGCGTCTCGATCGCCCGCCCGCCGGCCAGGGGCGCGCCGCCCGGGGCGGTGTGGCAGCTCACGCAGTTGCCGGCCCGGGCCAGATAGGCGCCCCGGGCGAGCAGCGGGTCGGCGATGGCCGCGGGCGAGGGCGGGGCGGAGCCCGCTGCCGGGATGCGCGGGGTCGATGCGCTCGCGGCGCGGGCGGCCGGGGCATCGCCCAGGGCATGGGCGCTGCCGCAATCCATCGGCGCGGGGCCGGGCAGGCGCGCGGCGGGCGCGCGCGCCGCCGGCATCGGCTGCGAGGCCAGCCAGGTGGACACCGCGCCCACATCCTCGGGCGTGAGCCGTGCTGCGATCCGCGCCATGCAGTCGGGTTCGGCGGCGCGGCGCTGCTGGTTGCGCCAGGCGCCGATCTGCGCATTGAGGTAGTCGCGCGGCAGGCCGAGCAGCCCCGGCGTGCCCGGGAGCACGCCGGTGAGGGCGGCACCATGGCAGGACGCGCAGGCCGGGATGCCGCGCGCCGGATCGCCACGGGTGGCCAGGGCCTCGCCCTGACGCATCAGCGCCGCCGGCGCGCCGCTCACGGCGGGCGGTGGATAGGGCGGGTCGCTGGCGGCGAAATGGCCGGCGATCTCGCGCAGCGTGTCGTCGCGCAGCGGCGCAAGCAGCCATTGCATGGGCGCGTGCTGGCGCTGGCCGTCGCGAAAGGCGCGCAGTTGCCGGTACAGGTAATCGGCGGGCTTGCCGGCGATGCGCGGCAGGAAGCCGGCGCTCGAGGCGCGGCCCTCGGCGCCATGGCAGGCGGTGCAGGCGGCCAGCCGGCGCGAGGCCTCGGCGTCATCGGCGCGCGCGCTTGCGACTGCGGTGGCCAGCACGCCCGCGAGCAGCGCGATCAGCAGGAAGGGCATCGGGTCCGTCCCGTGGCGGCGCGAGTTGGCCGCCCCGGCAAAACCGTGCATCTTAGCGGGATCGACAATCCGGGAGACGGCATGACACGGGCGATGGTCAGCGCAGCGCAACCCGAGGCGGTGGAAGCCGGCCTCGATGTGCTCAGGGCGGGCGGCAATGTGATCGATGCCGCCATCGGCGCGGCGCTGGTCCAGACCGTGGTCGATCCGCAGATGTGCGGCATCGCCGGCTTCGGTTCGATGCACATCTGCCTGCCCTCGCGCGGCGTGCACACCGTCATCGACTTCCACGGCCGCGCGCCGCTGGCCACCCGGCCCGAGATGTGGGCCGACCGCATCCTGGGCGAGTGCGACGACGGCTTCGGCTTCCTGCTGCGCGAGCAGGTCAACGAGATCGGCTACCAGTGCATGACCACGCCGCTCTCGCTCAAGGCCTTCGACGAGGCGCTGCAGCGCTTCGGCACCCGCTCGCTGGCCAGCCTGATGGACCCGGCCATCGCCTGGTGCGAGGAGGGCTTCGCGGTGCGCCCCCGCGTCCACGAGTTCTGGATGCAGCCGGCGATCTGCGGCCGCATCGAGCGCATCCGTGTGCTGCGCGACCATCCCGCCGCCGCGAAGATCTACCTGCGCGCCGATGGCCGTCCGCACCGGGTGGGCGACATCCTGCGCAATCCCGACATGGGCCGCACCCTGCGCCGCATCGCGCAGCACGGCGTGGCCGACTTCTACGAGGGCGCGATCGCGCGCGAGATCGCCGATGACATGGCCGCGCACGGCGGCCTGATCGGCCTGCAGGACCTGGCCACCTGCGCCACCGAGACCGGCGCGCCCCTGGTCACCCACTACCGCGGCCACCGGGTGGCCACCAACCCGCTGCCTGGCGGCGGGGTGATGATCGTGCTGATGCTCAACATCCTCGAGCACTTCGATCTGGCGGCCATGGGCCACAACTCGCCCGAGTACATCGCCACCGTGTCCGAGGCGATGAAGATCGCCACCGTCGACAAGGACAGCCGCATCGGCGATCCCCGCTTCGTCGATGTGCCGCTGGCCGAGCTGTGCTCCAAGGAGTACGCGGCGCGCATGGCCGAGCGCATCCGCAGCGGCCACAAGACCGCCGTGCCCCGGCTCAATCCCGGCGGCCGCGAAAGCCGCGAGACCACCCATGTCTGCGTCGCCGACCGTGACGGCAACAGCGTCACCATGACCCACTCGCTGGGCTCGTCCTCGGGCGTGGTCACCGAAGGGCTGGGCTTCATGTACAACAACTGCATGATGGTCTTCGATCCGCGTCCCGGGCGCCCCGGCTCGCTCGCCCCGGGCAAGGCGCGCTTCTCGGCCATGTCGCCCACCATCGTGTTCCGCGACGACAAGCCCTTCTTCCTGGTGGGCGCCCCCGGGGGCACCACCATCACCATGGGCAACCTGCAGGCCATCCTGAACGCGGTCGACTTCGGCATGAGCGCTCACGAGGCGGTCAGCGCGCCGCGCTTCTGCACCACCTCGAACACCATCGAGCTCACCAACCGCATCCTGCGCAGCACCGAGGCCGCCTTGCGCGCGCGGGGCTATCCGGTGCAGCGGCATCCCTTCAGCTACATGTCGCCGCTGGTGCATGCCATCCGCCTGGCTGACGGCCGCCTCGACGGCGGCGCCGACCCGGCCGGCGACGGCATGGCCCTGGGCCTCTGAGCCGGCCGCCGCGCATGGCCCGCGCCGACAGCCGGCTGCCGCAGCTGCTCGACGCGGCGGCCGCGCAGTTCGCGCTCAAGGGCTTTCAGGCCGCCTCGGTGCGCGACATCGTGCAGGCGGTGGGCATGCTGCCCGGCTCGCTCTACTGCCACTTCGCCACCAAGGACGAGCTGCTGCTCGCGGTGTACGCCGAGGGCGTGCGCCGGATCACGCTCGCGGTCGATGCCGCGGTCGCCCGCCAGACCGAGCCCTGGCGGCGGCTGGAGGCCGCCTGCGCCGCGCATCTCGAGTCGCTGGTCGATCGCAGCGCCTACGCGCTGGTGGTCACCAGCGTGACCCCGGCCAGCGTGCCGGCGGTGGCCGCGCAGCTGCGGGCGCTGCGCGACGGCTACGAGCGGCGCTTCATCGATCTGGTGGCGGCGCTGCCGCTGGCCGGCCGGGGCCGTCGGCGCAGCCTGCGGCTGATGCTGATGGGCGCGCTCAACTGGGCGCCGGTCTGGTACCGGCCCGACGGCGCCAGCACCCCGCGTCAGCTGGCGCGCGCCTTCGTGCGGCTGCTGCGCGAGCCCGCGCTCAGCGACGCAGGTTCTCGATGAGCGTGGCCATGCCCATGCCCGAGCCCAGGCACATGCTGATCACCGCGTAGCGCCCGCCGGTGTCGGCCAGGTGCTGCATGGCGGTGATGGTCATGCGCAGGCCGGTGGCCCCGGGCGGGTGGCCGATGGAGATGCCGCCGCCGTAGAGATTGGTGATGTCGCGCGGGATGCCCAGCTCGCGCTCGGCGTGCAGGTTCACCACCGCGAAGGCCTCGTTGATCTCGAAGTAGTCGATGTCGGCCACCGACAGCCCGGTGCGCTGCAGCAGCTGCGCGATGGCCGGCACCGGCCCCACGCCCATGATGTGCGGCGGCACGCCGGCCACCGCGTAGTCGATCAGCCGCGCCTCGGGCTGGATGCCCAGCTGCTCGGCGTGCTCGCGGTCGGCCACCAGCAGCGCGGCCGCGCCGTCGGTCACGCCGCTGGAATTGCCGGCGGTGATGACGCCGCCGGGCTTGCGGAAGGCCGGCTTGAGCGAGGCGAGCTTCTCGCGGGTGACGCCGGGCCGGGGGAATTCATCGGTGTCGAACAGCCGGGTGCCGCCGCGGCCGTCGGGCACTTCGATGGGCGCGATCTGGCGGGCGAGGAAGCCCGAGGCGATCGCCTTGCCGGCGCGCTGCTGGCTCATCCAGCCCCAGTCGTCCATGGCCTCGCGGCCGTGGCCGTGCAGCTGCGCGAGGTTCTCGGCGGTGTCGCCCATCAGCTCGCCGGAGAAGGGGCAGCGGTAGATGTAGTCGAGCCCGTCGATGAACTCGAAGGGGCCGCGCTGCGCGCCCCAGCGCACCTTGTGCGCAAGATAGGGCACGCGGCTGTAGTTCTCGGCGCCGGCGGCCACCGCGAGCCGGCTGTGGCCGGTGAGGATCTGCCCGGCGGCGCTGATGATCGCCTGCGAGCCGGTGCCGCAGGCCCGCACCACGCCGAGCGCCGCGCTTTCCACCGGCAGGCCGGCCTGCAGCGCCACCTTGCGGCTGATGAACAGGCCGTCATGGTCCACCGGCGCGGTGACGCCGAACACCAGGTGGTCGACCTGCGCCGCGTCGACCCCGGCCCGGGCCAGGCTGGCCCGGACGGCGTGGGTGCCCAGCGACGACAGGGGAACCTCGCGCAGCGAGCGGCCGAAGTCGCCGAAGGGCGTGCGCGCGCCGGCGGCGAGGACGATGCGGGACAGGCTCATGGCGCGCTCCGGATGGCGTGACGATCGGCCGAGTATAGGCAGCGCCGGTGGCGGGCACAATCCGGAAAGACGAACGATTGTTTGCCCTGCCGCTCGGGTCTAGACTGCCGGCTCACCGTTCAACACCGGGCGCCGCGCGGCGCTGGCGGCCGTCACCGGCGAGGTCCCGCATGAGCCTTGACTGGCATCCCGAAGACCCGGCCACGCTGGCCGATCCCTACCCCGTCTACGCCCGGCTGCGCGACGAGGATCCCTGCCACTGGAGCCCGCGGCTCAAGGGCTGGGTGCTCACCCGCTATGACGATGTGCGCCGGGCCTGCCACGACCGCGAGCGCTACTCGTCCGATCGGCTGCGCCCGTTCTTCGGGGCCCTGCCGGCCGACGAGGCCGCGCGCATCGCCGACATCATCCGCTACCTCTCGCTCTGGATGGTGTTCAAGGATCCGCCGGAGCACACCCGGCTGCGGCGCCTGGCCGGCAAGGTCTTCACCGCGCGCGCCATGCAGGGCATGCGCCCCGAGATCACCGCCATCACCGCACACCTGCTCGAGGGCCTCGCCGGCCGCGAGCGCTTCGACTTCATCGCCGAGTTCGCCGGCCCGCTGCCCTGCCTGGTGATCATGTCGATGCTCGGCGTGCCGCACTCGGATCTGGCCCGGCTCAAGCGCCTGTCCGACGACATCGCGCCCTTCATCGGCTCGGCGCGCACCTCGGCGCTCAAGTACGCCGCGGCGCAGTCGGCCACCCGCGAGATGGCCGACTACTTCCGCGAGCTGATCGCGCTGCGCCGCCGCCGCGAGCACACCGACCTGCTCGCCGGGCTGGTGGCGGTGCGCGACGGCGACGACCGGCTCTCGGAAGATGAACTGGTGGCCACCTGCATCCTCATGCTCTTCGCCGGCCACGAGACCACCACCAATCACCTCGCCAATGGCCTGGCTGCGCTGATGCGCTTCCCGGACCAGCTGGCCGCGCTGCGCGATGAGCCCGGTCTGGCGCCGGCCGCCGTCGAGGAACTGCTGCGCTACGAGGGCCCTTCGGGCGCGCAGGCCCGGGTGGTGGCGCAGGCCCACGAGCTCCACGGCCGCACCCTGCGCGAGGGCGACCGGGTGTTCCTGCTGCTCAACGCCGCCAACCGCGATCCACGCGCTTACGCCTACCCCGATCGGGTCGATCTGCGTCGTGAAGGCGTGCCGCATCTCGCCTTCGGCTACGGCCCGCACATCTGCCTGGGTTTCCCGCTCGCCCGCACCGAGGGCGAGGTGGCGCTGCCGGCCGTGCTGAGGCGCTTCGCGCACATCGAGCCCGCCGACCCGCCGCCGCGCTGGCTGAATTCCCTGGTGTTCCGCGGCATGGACTCGCTCACCGTCCGGGTGCGTCCGTCGTGAGCGGCGCGCCGGTGCGCGGCCATTGCGCCACCAGCGAATCCAGGATCGCCCTCGGATCGGTCTGACCCCGCGCGCTCGCGCGCTCGCCGATCTGCCGGCCCGGCCGGGCGGCCAGCCGCGTCAGCGGGCGCCCGCAGGCCCAGTGGCGCAGTGGCGTGTGTCCGGCCAGAACCTGCGCCACCCGCGCCGGGTAGTGGCGGGTGATCTCGTCCAGCACGGTCAGCGGCGCCGTCGGCGCGGCATCGTCGCGGCGGAACACCACCTGGTTATTGCCGCCATCAGGGCTGGTCCAGGTCGAGGCCACCGACAGCCCGCAGGCGATGCCCAGGCGCGACAATGTGGGCACGCCCCAGGTGGTGATGTGCGCGCGGTGAAAGCGGTGGGCGGGCGACTGGCAGGTGGCCTCCACATTGGGCACCTCGATCACCAGGTGTCCGCCCGGCGCGAGCCAGTCGCGCAGCGCCTCGATGACCGTGCGGGGTGCGGCGAGATGTTCGAGCACATGGTAGAGGGTGATCAGCCGGTAGGCGCCGGCTGATCGGGCATCGCGCTCGACGAAACCCTGGCGCACCGGCAGGCCGAGCCGCTGGCGCGCGTGGTCGCCGTAGCCCTGGTTGGGTTCGAGACCCTCGGCGGGCAGCCCGGCGGCGTGGATCATCAGGTACAGCGTCTCGCCGCCGCCGGCGCCGACATCGAGGGCGGGCGGCCAGATGCCGGCGGTTCGCGGTCGGGTTCACGCTGGGGGCATGCCGTCTTGCTGTCCGAAGGGGTCGCCGCAGCCTTACATCGCCGGCCGCGGCGGGCCGCGGTTACAGTGGCAGACCCGGTCGCGCCGAGCGCGACCTGCCCAAGGGGAGACGAGATGAACCCGCAAGGCGATCCGCTGCCGCTGGCCGGCATCCGCGTGGTCGAATTCACCCACATGGTGATGGGCCCCACCTGCGGCATGGTGCTGGCCGACCTCGGCGCCGAGGTGATCAAGATCGAACCGCTCGCCGGCGACAACACCCGGCGCCTGCTCGGCTCGGGCGCCGGCTTCTTTCCGATGTTCAACCGCAACAAGCGCAGCCTCGCGCTCGATGTGGCCGATCCGCGCGGTCTCGAGATCGTCCTGCGCCTGGTCGGCGGGGCCGATGTGTTCAGCGAGAACTTCAAGGCCGGCGTGCTCGAGCGCCTCGGGCTGGGCTGGCCGGTGCTCTCGGCGCTCAATCCGCGGCTGGTGCATGTCTCGCACAAGGGCTTTCTGCCCGGTCCCTACCAGCACCGCACCGCGCTCGACGAGGTGGTGCAGATGATGGGCGGCCTCGCCTACATGACCGGCCCGCCCGGCCGGCCCCTGCGCGCCGGCGCGAGCGTCAACGACATCATGGGCGGGCTGTTCGGCGCGGTGGGCGTGCTGGCGGCCTTGCGCCAGCGTGAGACCACCGGCCGCGGCGCGCAGGTGCAGAGCGCGCTGTTCGAGAACACCGTGCTGCTGGTGGCCCAGCACATGATGCAGCAGGCGGTCACCGGCAAGCCGCCCGCGCCGATGCCCGCTCGGCTGTCGGCCTGGGCGCTCTACGATGTGTTCACGGTGAAGGACGACGAGCAGCTCTTTCTGGCCGCGGTGAGCGACACGCAGTGGGCCCTGCTGTGCCGGGAGTTCGGCTTCGATGACCTGATCGCCGACGCCCGGCTCGGCTCCAACAACGACCGGGTGCGCGCCCGCGACTGGCTGATCCCCCTGCTGCGTGAACGCTTCGCCGGCTTTGCCGCGGCCGAGCTCGGCGCGCGCTTCGAGCAGGCCGGGCTGCCCTGGGCGCCGATCACCCGCCCCCAGGATCTCTTCGAGGACCCGCATCTGCGGGCCACCGGCGGCTTGGCGCCGCTGCGGGTGCCGGCCGATGCGAGCGGTGCCGGCCAGCCGCTGGAGACGCTCACCGCGCTGCTGCCGATCAGCATCGACGGCCGGCGCCTGCCGGTGCGCGTCGACCCGCCCGCCATCGGCGCGGACAGCCGGGCGCTGCTCGACGAGCTCGGCCTGAGCGCCGCGCGCATCGACGAGCTGGTGGCGGCCGGCGTGGTGGGCGTGCCGGCGATCCGGGCTGACCGCCCAGCCTGCCCGCTGACCGCCCTGACCAGCCCATGCGCCGAGCCCGCGTCCGTCCCGCTGTCGCGCCATGACCGAAACTGAGCTCAAGCTGCAGGTGCCCGCCACGGCGCGGTCTGCGCTCATCCGCGCGATGCGTCGCGCCGTCGTCGAGCGCACCCGCCTGCGGGCGGTCTATGTCGACACCGCCGATCGACGGCTCGCCGGCGCGGGCATCGCCCTCCGGATGCGCCAGGAGGGGCGGCGCTGGGTGCAGACCGTCAAGGCCCAGGGGGACGCCCTGCTCGAGCGGCTCGAGCACGAGGTGGTCGTGTCGGCGCCCGCGCCCGGGGGCATCGCGCCCGCGCTGCGTGGCGCAGCCCTCGCGCCCGCGATCGACCCGCAGCGCCATGCCGGCACCCCGGTGGGCCTGCGGCTCGCGGCCGCGCTGGCGGTGCCGCCGGGCGAGCCGGCGCCCGAGCTCGTCGCGATCTATCGCACCGATGTCGTCCGCCTGCATCGCCGTTTGCGGGACGCCGCCGGGACGGTGGAACTCGCGCTCGACATCGGCTGCCTCGAGGCCGGCGGTCAGCGCGAGCCGCTGTGCGAACTCGAGATCGAACTGCTGCGCGGGCGACCCTGGGCGCTCACTGCCGTGGCCGCGCGCTGGGCGGCGCGCCACGGCCTGTGGCTCGACGCGCGCAGCAAGGCCGAGCGGGGCGAGCGCCTGGCGCGGGGATGGCCGGCCCTGCCGCCGGCGCGCGCGGCGGCGGTGCCGGCGTTCGCGCCCGTCGCCGACGCGAGCTCGGCGCTGCGGCGGCTGGTGGCGGTCTGTCTCGTGCCGGTGCTGGGCAATGCCGGCGAGATCACCGGCGGGCGCGGCACGCCGGAGCACCTGCATCAGCTGCGGGTCGGTCTGCGCCGGCTGCGCGCGCTGCTTCGCCTGTACCGGGGCTGGGTGGCGGACATCGATCCGGGCTGGGAGCCGGCGCTGGCCGAGGTCTTTCGCGCCCTGGGCGCGCGGCGCGATCGCGATGCGCTGGCGCTCGTCCTCCTGCCGGCGCGGCAGGCGGCTGGCGCGCCGCTCATCGCCTGGCCCGAGGGCGACGCGCCGGATGCCGATGAGGGGTCGCCGGCCACGGTTCTGCGCGGGCCGTCGGTCACCCGGCTGATGCTGTCCCTGCTCGGCTTCTCGCTGGGTGCGCCGGGCACGCCTGCGCCGGCACCCGCGTCGGGCATCCGGCCTGCTGCGCCGACCGCGCCGACTGCGGCACCCGCACCCGAACCCGCACGGCGCTCCGACCGCGAGCTCCCGGAACGCATTCGCCGCCGCCTCGCGCGCTGGCACCGTCAGGCCATGCGCGACGCCAGGCGCTTCGAGGCGCTCGACGAGCCCGCCCGCCACCGGCTGCGCAAGCGCATCAAGCGCCTGCGGTATGCCGCCGAACTCTCGGCGCCCTGGCTGCCCCGCAAGCCGCTGGCCCGCTACCTGGCTGCGCTCGCGCCGGCGCAGTCGGCCCTGGGCGAGCTGACGGACCTGCTGGCGGCCCGGGATGCGTTCCGGCGGGCCGGGTCGGATGAGCCGGGGGCGTGGTTCGCCCTGGGCTGGCTCAGCGCTCGCGCCGAGGAGCAGGCCCGGCGCTGTGCGGCGCCACTTCGCGCCATGCGGCGCCAGCCCCCGCCCTGGTGAGACCGCTCAGGCCGCGGCCGGGATCGGCGTGCCCTGGACCGTGATCCGGTGCATGACGCGGCGATGGCCATGGTAGTCGTTGAGGGCGTAGTGCCAGGTGGCCCGGTTGTCCCAGAACGCGATCGATCCGGCGCGCCACTGGAAGCGGCAGCTGAACTCCGGGCGCGCGGCGTGCTGGTAGAGCATGCGCAGCAGCGGCTCGCTCTCGGCCGCGGTCCAGCCCTCGAACCGCACGGTGAAGGCGGGGTTCACATAGAGCGTGCGCCGGCCGGTGTCGGGGTGGCGGATGATCACCGGGTGCACCACATCCTGCGTGGCCGCCGCGCGGTTGCCGATCCGGTCGCCGGTGTCGGCAATGGCGGCGTAGCCGCTCTTGTCGCCGAACACATGCCGCGAGGAGTGCACCGCGCGCAGTCCTTCCAGCGTGCGCTGCAGGCCCGGCGACAGCGCCTCGAGCGCCAGGCTCATGCTGGCGAACAGGGTGTCGCCGCCGCTGGGCGGCACCTCGCGCGCCAGCAGGATCGAGCCCATGGCCGGCGCCTCGTCGTAGCTGTGGTCGGTGTGCCACCCGCCGCCGATGTTGCTGGTCTGCTCGGGCTCCTTGCGCACCTCGGCGATCTCCGGGTGCCCGGGCACCGGCTTGAAGAACCGGTTGATGTCGATCGGCGCCCAGCGTCTCGCGAAGGCGATATGCTGCTCCGGGCTGAGCTGCTGGTCGCGAAAGAAGATCACGCCGTGGTCGAGGAAGGCCTGGCGGATGCGCGCGAAGGCGTCATCGGCGAGCGGCCGGGAGAGATCGACGCCATCGATCTCGGCGCCCAGGGCGGTGGAGAAGGGTTTCACGCGGACGGTGCTGGCGGACATGACGGGGCTCCATGGGCGGCGGCGCGCCGGCTCGGGCCGGCTGCCCGAAGACTGTAGCCCAGCGCCGGCGGGCCGGGAAACGCCGAGCCGCGGGCCGATGCGGCGCCGGTGCCGGAAAGTGCGCATCGCCGCTTCCGACGCCGCGGTCGCGTGCCATGATCGGATCGCTCTCGACGCCTGAAACATCCAGGAGACACGCATGACCCGCGACCTTCCCCGCCGCCGACTGCTGCGCGCCGCCACCGTGTCCGGCCTTGCCGCCGCCGGCCTGCCCGCGGCCCGGGCTCAGGCCTGGCCCAGCAAGCCCGTCCGCATCCTGGTGGGCTTTCCGCCCGGCGGCACCAGCGACCCCTATGCCCGCATGATCGGCGACCACATGGGCCAGAAGCTCGGCGTGCCGGTGGTGGTCGAGAACCGCCCGGGCGCCAGCGGCTTCATCGCGCTCGAGGCGCTCGCCCGCTCGCCGGCCGACGGCCACACCATCGGGGTCACCACCTTCACCTCGGTGTGGGGCAGCCGGGCGCTCTACCGCAAGCTGCCCTTCGACGCCGACAAGGACTTCATCTCGGTGTCGGGCCTGCCGGTGGGGCCGCTGCTCATCGCCGTGCCCACCTCGCTGCCGGTGAATTCGGTGCGCGAGCTGCTCGACTACGCCAAGACCCGTCCGGTGGCCATGGCCAGCTACAACGTGGGCTCGGTGCCGCACATGGTGGCCACCGAGTTCAACGCCAAGTACGGCCTGAACATCAATGTGGTGCAGTACAAGGGCGAGGGCCCGATGTGGCTCGATGTGGCCGGCGGCGTGGTGCAGGTGGGCGTGGGCAGCTATGTCGCGATGTCGCCCCATCTTGCCCGCGGCACCGTCAAGGTCCTGGCCTCCATCGGCGTGGAGCGCAACCCCAAGCTGCCCAACATCCGCTCGATGGTCTCGATGGGTTTCGACGCGCCGATCTTCCGGCTCGATGGCGGACTGGTCATGCTCGCGCCCGCGGCCACGCCGCCCGAGATCGTCAAGCGGCTCGGCGACCTCTGCGTCGAGGCGGGCGACACGCCCAAGGGGCTCGCCCTGCGTGAGGCCTTCGCGATCGACGCCAGGCCCACCAGCGCCGCCGAGATGCAGCGCAAGTGGCGCGAGGAGAGTCCGCTCTGGATCCGCATGACCGAAGCGCTCGGCGTGAAGATCGACTGATCGCGACGCCCCCGGGCGGCGTCGTGGCGGCGTGGCGCTGGGCCTCGGGGGCCGTCGGGCGCGCCCCGGGCAGGTGACGGACGGTCCCGCTTGTGGTTCCATTGCGGGTTTTCCCACCGGAGCACGCGCCTTGACCAGGGGATTGACCACCACCGTGCTGCATGCCGATCGGCAGTCGCCGATCGAGCATGGCTCGGTCCACAAGCCGATGCACGCCGCGGTCGCCTTCGGCTACGCCGCCTCGCGCGACCTGGCCGCCGTCTTCCAGGGCGAGAAGGCCGGCCATGTCTACGGCCGCCAGGGCAATCCCACCACCTCGGCGCTCGAGGCCAAGGTCTCGCTCATGGAGCGGGCCCACGGCACGGTCTGCTTCTCCACCGGCATGGCCGCCATCGGTTCCATGATGGTGGCGCTGCTGCGCGCCGGCGACCATGTGGTGTCCAGCCAGTACCTGTTCGGCAACACCAACAGCCTGCTGCAGACCCTTTCGGCGATCGGGGTGGCGGTCAGCCTGGTCGACGCCACCGACGCTGATGCGGTCGAGCAGGCCCTGCAGCCGAACACCCGCCTGGTGTTCGTCGAGACCATCGCCAACCCGGCCACCCAGGTGGCCGACCTCGCCGGCATCGGCGAGCTCTGCGCGCAGCGCGGCGTGCTCTATGTGGTCGACAACACCATGACCTCGCCCTGGCTCTTCCTGCCGCGCAGCGTCAAGGCCTCGCTCTCGATCAACTCGCTCACCAAGTGGATCGGCGGGCACGGCAACGCCCTGGGTGGCTCGGTGTCCGACACCGGCCTGTTCGACTGGTCGGCGTACCCGAACATCGCCGCGCCCTATCGCAAGGGCAACCCCGCCAACTGGGGCCTGCAGCAGATCCGCAAGAAGGGCCTGCGCGACCTCGGCGCCACGCTGTCGGCCGAGCACGCGCACCGGCTGGCGGTGGGCGCCGAGACCCTCGCGCTGCGCATGGACCGCGCCTGCGACAACGCGATGCGCCTGGCCAGCTGGCTGCAGGCGCAGCCCGGCGTGGCCCGCGTGGCCTACCCCGGTCTGCCCGGGCATCCGCAGCATGCGCGGGCCGCCGAACTGTTCCGACGCTTCGGCGGCCTGCTGTCATTCGAGCTGCGCCAGGGCATCGACTGCTTCGACTTCCTCGACGCGCTGCAGGTGGTGATCAAGTCCAGCCATCTCGGCGACACCCGCACCCTGTCGATCCCGGTGTCCCACACCATCTTCTTCGAGATGGGGCCGGCGCAGCGCGCCAAGATGGGCATCGCCGAATCGCTGATCCGGCTGTCGGTGGGCATCGAGGACTACGACGATCTCCAGGCGGACTTCGCCCAGGCGCTCGCCCGGGTGGGGGCCTGAGCGGCGCGCTTGCAGCCGGCCCCGCGCCTTCGCTGCGCGCTCGGCGAGTGTTCGCTGGGCCGGGTGCTGGTCGCCCGCGGCGGCGCCGGCGTGCGCGCCATCGCGCTGGCCGATGCTGCCGATAACCTGCTCGCCGAGATGCGCGACCGCTGGCCGTTCGCGCCCCTGCAGATCGAAGACGAGCCGACCGATCGCGCGCTGCTCGCGCGGGTGACCGCCGCGATCGAGCAGCCGGCCCGCGCGCAGGCCCTGCTCGCCGACCTGCCGCGGGACACGCCCGGCAGCGCCTTCCGGCAGCGGGTCTGGCAGGCGCTGCTCGCGCTGCCGCCCGGCGCGCCCACCACCTACACCCGTCTTGCCCACAGCCTGGGCCTGCCGCGCGCGGTGCGGGCGGTGGCCAGCGCCTGCGCGGCCAATCCGCTGGCGGTCTGGGTGCCCTGTCACCGGGTGGTGCGCAGCGACGGCTCCCTGGCCGGCTATCGCTGGGGTCTGGCCCGCAAGCAGGCGCTGCTGCGCCTGGAAGCCGAGGCCATGACCGGCGCCGGGGCGGCCGCGCGGTGACGCCCGTGCTGCCGCCAGCGCCCGCTGACTGGCTCGCGCCCCAGCCCCTCGCGCAGGCCCGCGCCCTGCCGGCCCACTGCTACACCGACCCGCAGGCCGGCGAGCGCGATCGGGTTGCGGTGCTGGCCCGCGGCTGGCAGCTGGTGGCCCGCGAATCCGAGCTCGCGCGCCCGGGCGATCACGCGCTGGCCGAGGTCGCCGGCGTGCCGCTGGTGCTGGTGCGCGACCGCGAGGGCGTGCTGCGCGCCCTCCACAATGTCTGCCGCCATCGCGCCGGCCCGCTGGCGGCCTGCGCGGGCAGCGGCCTGGAGCGGCTGAGCTGCCGCTACCACGGCTGGACCTATGCCCTGGATGGCCGCCTGCTCGGCGCGCCCGGCATGGCCCGCGTGCCGGGCTTCGACCCGCGCGAGATCCGGCTGCCGCAGGCCCGGCTGGCCTGCTGGCAGGGGCTGGTCTTCGCCTGCCTGGACGAGGCCGCGCCGGCGTTCGCCGAGGTGGTCGAGGGCATCGAGGCGCGTCTGGCAGGCGTGTCGCTGGCCGCCATGCGTCCCGAGCGCCGGGTGGTCTACCGGGTGGACTGCGACTGGAAGCTCTATGTCGACAACTACCTCGAGGGCTACCATGTCCGCTGCGTCCATCCCGGGCTGAGCGGCCTGCTCGACGTCCAGGCCTATGCCACCACGCTGTCGCGCTGGCACAGCCTGCAGGCCAGCCCGCTCGACAGCGCCGATGCGCTCTACGGCTCGGGCGAGGCGCTCTACTGGTTCATCTTCCCCAACACCATGATCAACCTGCTGCCCGGTCGGCTGCAGACCAACCGGGTGCTGCCCGACGGGCCGGGCCGCTGCACGGTGGTGTTCGACTACTTCTATGCGCCCGGTCAGGCCGATCCACAGCGCGTGGCCGCCGATCTCGCCTTCAGCGACACCGTGCAGGCCGAGGACGCGGCGATCTGCGCCGCCGTCCAGCGCGGCATGGCCAGCGGCTCCTGGTCGCCCGGGCGGCTGAACCCGGCGCAGGAGCAGGGGGTGTGGCACTTCCACGAGCTGCTGCGCGCGGCCTGGCGGGGCGCGTCATGAGGGCCTGTGGCAGTGGCGGCATCGCGCCACCCGCGAGCGGCCCAAGCTCATGATCGGCCGCGGCTGCCACGCCCGCTGGGTGCGCGCGGCCACACCCGCCGGGCCGGTGACCGCGCCGGCCTTCGTGGTGCGCCGCGAGGCCTGAACGACGCGCTGCTGTCCAGGGAGGCCGTGCGATTGACAAAGTGGCTACCAGTGGCTACTTTGCCTCTATGCGAGTGGTGGGCGTCAAGGTCCTGAAAGATCAGCTCAGCGCCTTCCTGCGATTGGCGGCGGCCGGCGAGACCGTTCTGGTCACGGACCGGGGCCGGGTGGTGGCCGAACTCATCCCGCCGCGTGCGCAGGACCACGACCCGCCCGTCGCGCAGCGGCTCGCTGAACTCGAGCGTCAGGGCCTGCTTGTCGCCGCCAGCGTGTCGCCGCGCGCGCGCCTGCCGCGGCGCAAGCCGCAGGTCGGGCTCGCGGAGGTCCTGCGCGATCTCGAGGCGGGTCGGTCCGATCGGTGATCGTCTACCTCGACACCTCGGTGCTGCTCGCCCAGCTGTTCGCCGAGGATCGATCGCCGCCGGGTGCCTTCTGGGGGCAGCGCCTGGTGGCCAGCCGGCTGCTCGAGTACGAGGTTTTCAACCGCATCCACGCACGCGGCGCTGGCCCCAGCCACGCCCGGCAGGCGCGCGAGTTGATCGCGCGGGTGAATCTGGTCGAACTCTCGCCACGGGTGCTCGATCGGGCGCTGCTGCCTTTCGAGCAGGCGGTGCGCACCCTCGATGCCCTGCACCTCGCGACGCTGGCCTTCCTGCGCGAGCAGGGTCTGGAGCCTGCCCTTGCCACCTACGACCAGCGGCTCGCCGCCGCGGCCGCCGCCCAGGGTTTCATGCTCGCTGACTGCTAGCAGGCGGCGACCTACCGGGGCAGGCCGCTGGCTCAGTCCAGCTTCGCACCCGCGTCGCGCACCACCTTCGCCCACTTCGCGATGTCGGCGCGCAGCAGCGCCGTGAACTCCTCGGGCGCGATCAGGTAGGCGTCGGCGCCGGCCTTGGCCACCTTCTCGGCCACCTCGGGCGTGCGCGTCGCCTCGGCCACATCGGCATTGATCTGCCGCACCACCGCCGCAGGCGTGCCGGCGGGCGCGAACAGCCCGAACCAGGGCGTGACCTCGAAGCCGCTGATGCCCGACTCTGTAATCGTGGGGATGTCGCGGAAGGCCGGCGAGCGCTTCGGGCTGGTGACCGCCAGCGGCCGGATGCTGCCGTTGGCGATGAAGCCGGCCACCGAGGGCAGGCTGGTGAACACCACATCGATCTGGCCGCCGATCAGGTCATTGAGCGCGGGCGCCGCGCCGCGGTAGGGCACATGGTCGACCCGCACGCCGGCGGCGGCATTGAACATCTCGCCCAGGAGATGGTTGACCGAGCCGTTGCCGGCCGAGCCGAAGGTCATGCGGCGGGCACGGGCCTGGGCCGTGAACTCGGCCACGCTGCGTGGACCCGTCTTCGCGTTGACCGCCATCACGAAGGGCACGGTGGCGATGGTGGCCACCGCGGCGAAGTCACGCTCGGGATCGAAGGGCAGGTTGCGGTAGAGCGCGCCGTTGATGGCATGGGTGCCCACATAGCTCATCAGCAGGGTGTGGCCGTCGGCCGGTGAACGCGCCACCGCTTCCATGCCGATGTTGCCGCCGGCGCCGGGCCGGTTCTCGATCACCACCGGCTGCTTCCAGAGCTCGGCCAGACGCTGGCCGACGATGCGCGCCAGCGTGTCGGAGGCGCCGCCCGGGGTCTGCGGCACGATGATCTTCACGCCGCGGCTCGGGAAGGTCTGGGCGCGCGCCGGCGCGGCCAGCGGCGCGAACGCGGCCGCCGCGGTGGCGGCGAGCAGCTGACGGCGTCGCGTGAGGCGGGCGGTCGCGCTCATGCCGCGTCTCCGTCGTAGGCGATGCCGTGCTCCACGGTGTTCCAGATCCAGCGCGCGCTGGGCCGCTGGCGCTCCTCCCAGATGTGGCCGACCAGGCCGGCGGCGCGGCTGATCACCGCGATGCCGCGCATCACCGGTTGCGGGATGCCGATCTCGCCCAGCACCGCCGCGATCGCGCCGGTGGCGTTGATGGTGAGGTGCCGGCCGAAGGCCCGATCGATCTCGCGCGAGAGGGTCTGCAGCGCCGCGATGTGCCGGCCGGGCACGCCTTCGCGCAGGGCCACCTCGAACAGGCGCGGCGAGCGCGGGTCATCGGGCTTGTGGTGCGGATGGCCGAAGCCGTGCGCGGGCTTGCGCTCGGCGCGCAGCCGGTCGGCGATGGCGGCAGCCCGCGCGGGCACGCCCTCGGGGGCCTCCAGCATCTCGGCGATCATGGCCGAGCAGCCCTCCATGGTGCCGATGAAGGTGCTGCCCACGCCCAGCACGCCGGCGGCCACCGCCGATTGCAGCGCCTCGGGCGCGGAGTCGTAGATCAGCCGGGTGGCGATCGCGCTCGGCGTGAGGCCGTGTTCCATCAGCGTCACCAGCACGGCGTCGAGCAGCACGGTCTGGGTCCGGGTGGGGCGCTGCCCGAGCATCTGGAACAGGATCATCTCGGTGAAGCTCACCTGCCCGATCAGCTCGTCGACCAGGTTGGCACCGCGCACGAAGATCGCCTCGGGCGTGGCATGGCAGATGGCGGTGGTGGGCGGGGGCTGGCTCATGGCGGGTCTCGCGGGGGGAGGCGTCGCGGGCGCGACGCCGGTGACGGGATGGGCGACAGGATGCGGCATGCGACCGCGTCCGTCCATGAAGGGCGGGCGGCCAGCCGGGGCCTGCGGCCGGGCGGTGTTCCGCTTCGGCGCCGGCGCCCGTCCCCGGGCTGGCATTCATCGTTAGCATCGACGCTCACCGCACCCTCAGGAGAATCCCATGCGCTATCGTCGAATCCAGGTCAGGCAGATGTGCGGCGCGGGTGGTGGCGAGATCACCGGCGTGAACCTCGCCGCCGGCGTCGATGACGAGACCCTGGCCGAGATCCGCCGCGCGCTGCTCGAGAACCTGGTGGTCACCATTCCCGACCAGCCGCTCGACGATTCCGCGCTGGCCGCGTTCAGCGCCCGCCTCGGGCCCTTCGGGATCGAGCCCTTCGTCGAGGGCTCCGAGACGCATCCGAATGTGATCGCGGTGGTCAAGGAAGCCGACGAGACCACCCGCTTCAATTTCGGCGGCAACTGGCACAGCGACTGGAGCTTCCAGGACACCCCGCCGAGCTTCACCCTGCTGCATGCGCGCGAACTCCCGCCGGTGGGCGGCGACACGCTGTTCGCCAACCAGTACCTGGCCTGGGAATCGCTCTCGGCCGGCATGCAGCGCATGCTCTCGGGCCTGCGCGGCATGCACAGCGCCCGTCGCCCCTACGGCCCGCAGAGCGTGTTCCGCCAGGGCATCCTGCGATCGATGAAGATCCGCACCGGCGAAGAGGCGCTGGCCGAGCGGGCCCACCCCATCGCGCGCCGCCACGGCGAGACCGGCCGCACCGCGCTGTTCGCCAACCGGGGCTACACCATCCGTCTCGAGGACATGACCGAGGCCGAGAGCGCCGGGCTGCTCGATTACCTGCACGAGCACTCGATCCGCCCGGAGTTCATCATCCGGGTGGTCTGGCGCCCCGGCATGCTCACCATCTGGGACAACCGCGCGGTGCAGCACATGGCGGTCAACGACTACCACGGCCATCGCCGCGAGATGCACCGCACCACCATCAAGGGCGAGGAGCCGCTCGCGGCCTGAGCCGGCGCGGCGGCCGGCCCCGCTGACGACGCTCAGCGACCGTGCCGCAGCACGCGGCCGGCGCGCGCGCCGGTGTGCTCGTCGTTCAGCACATTCACCTCGCCGTTGACGATCGTGGCCCGATAGCCCACCGCGCGCTGGTTGAAGCGGCGCGCCCCGCCGGGCAGATCGTTGACGATCTCGGGATGGCGCTCGGCCACCCGCGCGGCGTCGAACACATTGATGTCGGCGCGCTTGCCCACCGCGAGCACGCCGCGGTCGGTCAGCCCGAGCACCCGGGCGGGCCGCGAGGTCATGCGCTCGACCGCCTCGCCCATGCTGAAGAAGCCGCGCTCGCGCACCCAGTACGACAGCATGAAGGTGGCCCAGCCCGCGTCCATCACCTGCGAGACATGCGCGCCGGCATCGCCCAGGCTGGGGAAGCAGTGACGGCTGCGGAACATGTGCTCCAGCCCGGTGAGGTTGGGGTTGAACATGCGCAGGGTGAACAGCGCCTTGCCGTGGCTGTCGCGCGAGAGCCGCAGGAAGGTCTCGGTCCAGTGCTCGCCGCGCTCGCGCGCCATGTTGACCACGCTCATCGAGGCGTCGGCCGCGTAGGCGGGCGTGTCGGCGTCGCCCATGTAGTACATGTCTTCCACCGGCGTGCCGAGGTTGGCCTTGAAGCCGCCGGCCTTGCCCTCCTCGACCATGGCCGCGAAGGTCTCGGGGTCGCGCAGCGCCGCCACCCGCTCGGCCAGCGTGGGCAACTTCTGCACCCGGCCCCAGGTGGGGCCGCGCACCGGCAGCGCCGCCTGAAGGCCGTAGATCATCCCGGAGCTGCGCACCTGCGTGATGGCGGTGATGTCGCGGCCCTCGCAGATCGCCTCGAGGGCGTTGCGACGCTCAGTGGCGCCGGCGAGGTCGCCGCGGCCGGCGCCGTAGCTGCACAGCACGCGCGCGCGGGCGGCGTCGGAGATGTTCTGCAGCAGGCTGAGCTCGGCGCCCACGGCCTGCACCAGACCGTTGCGGCGCGCCACCTCGCGCGAGATGGCGATGATCTCGCTCTCGTCGGCGAAGGTGCCCGGGATCGCGCGGCCATCGGGCAGGGTGTGCATCGCGAAGCGGTTGATCGAGAAGCCGGCCGCGCCGGCGTCGATCGATCGGCCCACCACCTCGGCCATGCGCTGCAGCTCTTCCGGCGTGGCCTGCTCCTCGACCGCGCGCTCGCCCATGACATAGAAGCGCACGGCGCTGTGCCCGACCAGGCCGGCGATGTTGATGCCGGGGCGGATCTTCTCGACCGCATCGAGGTAGCCGCCGTAGTCTTCCCAGCTCCAGGGCAGGCCGGTGAGGATGGCGTTGCGGGGGATGTCCTCCACGGTCTCCATCATGCCGGCGAGCAGCTCGCGGTCGGTGGGCTTGCAGGGCGCGAAGGTCACGCCGCAGTTGCCCAGCAGCGCGGTGGTCACGCCATGCCAGCTGACCGGGGTGCAGTCCGGGTCCCAGCCGATCTGCGCGTCGAGATGGGTGTGGATGTCGATGAAGCCGGGCGTGACGGTCATGCCTTCCGCGTCGATCTCGCGACGGCCCTTGCCGTCGACCTTGCCGATCGCGGTGATCAGGCCGTTGTCGATGCCGATGTCGCCGCGAACGGCTTCGCTGCCGGTGCCGTCGACGAGACTGCCGCCGCGGATGACGAGATCATGGGCCATGGTGCTTGCTCCTGAAGGGTTCGGTGGGTTGTGCGGACGCGGGAAACGGTGACGGGACTCAGGGCCGCATGGCATTGCCGCTGCGGCCCGGCACCCGCACCGGCTCGGCCAGCCGCGCGAACTCGCACAGCAGCGACCGGGTCTTGCGCGGGTCGATGATCTCCTCGACCCAGAACTTCTCGGCCGAGCGGAAGGGCGATCGCAGCGCGTTCAGGCGCTCCTCGATCTCGGCGAGCTTGGCCTTGGGGTCGGCCGCGGCGTCGATCTCGGCACGATACGCCGCCTCGATGCCGCCTTCCAGCGGCAGCGAGCCCCAGTAGGCCGACAGCCAGCCGTAGCGCAGCGACAGGCGCGCGCCGGGCTGGTGGGCGGCGCCGGCCACCCCGAAGGCGTTGCGAACGATCATCGTGCACCAGGGCACGGTGGTCTGGTTCATGGCGGCCATGGCGCGCACGCCGTGGCGGATGGTGGCGGTCTTCTCGGCATCGAGGCCGATCAGGAAGCCCGGGCAGTCCATGAGGTAGACCACCGGCAGATGAAAGGTCTCGGCGAGGTCGACGAAGCGAACCACCTTCTGGCAGGTCTCGGCATTCCAGCTGCCGCCGTAGTGATAGGGGTCGCTGGCCAGCAGCAGCACCGGGTGGCCGCCCAGCCGGGCCAGGCCGGCGATGATCGAGCGGCCGAACTGGCGGCCCATCTCGAAGAAGGAGCCCTTGTCGACCACCGACTCGATGATCGGCCGCATCTTGTAGATCTGGCGCCGGTTGCGCGGGATGGCCGAGAGCAGCCAGTCGTCGGCGCGCTCGGGGTCGTCGCTGCAGTCGGTGATCGGCGGCAGGCCGTGCACCGAGGAGGGCAGGTAGGACAGGAAGCGGCGGGCCTGTTCGAAGGCCTCCTGCTCGGTCTCGGCGACATTGTCGATGCCGCCGGCGCGTGCCTGCAGCTCGGCGCCGCCAAGCTCCTGCTTGCTGAGCGGCTGGCCCAGACGGGCCACCAGCGGCGGGCCGGCCACGAACATGGCCGACTCGCGGGTCATGATCGAGAAGTGGCTGGAGGCGAGCCGCGCCGCGCCCAGCCCCGCCACCGAGCCCAGGCCCAGTCCCACCACCGGCACCTGCGCAAGGTTGGCGGTCATGTAGTAGAAGCCGCGCGTGCCGCCGACCCCGCCGGGAAGGTTGGAGGCGCCCTTGGTCTCGATGGTCTTCACCGAGCCGCCGCCGCCGGAGCCCTCGATGATGCGGATGATGGGCAGACGGAACTCGGCGGCCATCTCCTCGGCCATCAGCGGCTTGGCGCTGATCGAGGCATCGGCCGAGCCGCCGCGCACCGTGAAGTCGTCGCCCACGATCACCACCGGACGGCCGTCGACCTTGCCGCGCCCGAACACGCAGTTGGCCGGGGTGAGCTGGCGCAGCGCGCCCTTCTCGTCGTACTCGCCGATGCCGGAGATGGACCCGACCTCGGTGAAGCTGCCGGTGTCGAGCATGCCGTCGATGCGTTCGCGAACCGTGAGCCGGCCGCCATCGTGCTGCCGCTTGACCTTGTCGGCGCCGCCCATCTCGCGGGCGAACGCCTTGCGGCGCTCGAGTTCGTCCAGCTCCGGCTGCCAGCTCATGCCCTGTCTCCTAGGATGAAATTCCTGGGTGTGATCAGGGTCAGTCTGCCACAGGGGCGCGCCGGGGCCGCAAAGAGTGCGAAGGGTGAAACCGGAGGCGTTCCGAGGGACGCGTCGATGGCTGCGGCGCCGTGGTCGGGCCGCGATCGGCCCGCCCACGATGCGCCCGGCCGGTCCGTCAGTCGCTCAGTCGTGGCAGCGGCACGAACCACCAGAGCAGCACCGACAGCGCGATCGCGCCCAGCCCGATCGGCATCATCAGCCGCCAGCCGCGGTTGGCCTCGCGCAGCACCTGGGCGTCGGTGACCCAGATGGTCTCGCAGGCGCCATCGCCGCGGTCGGTGCGCACCGTGGAGGTGCCGCGCCGGAAGGAGCGGCCGTGCTGGTGGGAGTACTCGGCGAGGTAGCCCTCCACCCGGACCTGGTCGCCGGGGCGCACCGAGCGCAGCAGCCGCACCAGCCGCGGATCGCTGGCGAGCAGGTGGTTGTTCGAGAGCGCGTTCGGGTCGAAGCGCGCCCAGGCCTCACCCGAGTCGGTGGCGGCGTTGCAGGTGAAGACCTCGTTCCAGAAGCGCAGGCCCTGGTAGGCGCCGGTGCGGGCATTGCGGCCCCAGATCACGCACAGGTCGACCACATTGAGGTGGTCGCGCCAGTCCTTGCGATGGACGATGTCCCACCACGCGCCGGCATCGTGGCGGCTGACCACCAGCCCGCTCAGCTCATAGCGGAACAGCGGCTTGACCGTGTATTCCACCTCGCCCACCCGATGACGGAAGGGCGCGCGCTGCTCGGCCTCCTGGAGGGGCTCGGCGTGGATCTCGGTCAGCAGCCCGGCCGGCCCGGGCAGGCGGTCGCGCAGATGCAGCGAGCCGCCCACCGCCAGCAGCCCGGCGAGCATCAGCAGCCCGGGCAGCCGGTGCAGGATCGACACGGGCGCGCGGGTCGGTTCAGGCGTGGATGCCGCGGGGCGGCAGGCCCGTCATGCCGGATCAGGGATCGAGGGCGGCGGCGCAGGCGTCGGTGGGCACGGCAGCGGCATGGCCGACCACCGGGATGATCTTGATCACCGCCGAGGCGACCCGGCAGGGCGCGGCCAGCAGACCGCAGCCGCCCAGGCTGGTGACGAGCAGCGCGGCAAGGAGAATCCGTGAGAGGCGACGCATGGCAAGGCTTTCTGGAGTGCGGGTTGAGGGGCCGGGAAGGACACGCAGGGAGCGTGCCCGCTGCTCACTATAATCGGCCCGGCCATGCGAATCGAGTCGATCCGTGACCGCCTGCGCGCCTGTGGCGCGAACGCCGCCCACCAGCGCTGGGCGCTGCAGGGCTGGTCGCAGGCCTTGCCGCCCGATCACGGCCCGCGCCGGCCGGCGCAGTGGCTGCCGCTGGCCATGCGCGAGGCCCTGCCGGCGCTGCGCGATGACCTGGCCGCGCTGGCTCGCCTGGTGTCGCGCCATCCCGCCGATGACGGTTCCGAGCGGCTGCTGGTGGCGCTGGCCGACGGCCAGACCGTCGAGAGCGTGCTGCTGCCGCGCGGCGGCCTGTGCGTGTCCACCCAGGTGGGCTGCGCGGTGGGCTGCGTGTTCTGCCAGACCGGCCGGGAAGGTCTGCTGCGTCAGCTCGGCAGCGCCGAGATCGTGGCTCAGGTGGCCCTGGCGCGGTCGCTGAGGCCGGTGCGCAAGGTGGTGTTCATGGGCATGGGCGAGCCGGCCCACAACCTCGAGGCGGTGCTCGAGGCCATTCACCTGCTCGGCACCGACGGCGGCATCGGCCACAAGAACCTGGTCTTCTCCACGGTCGGCGATCGCCGGGCCTTCGAGCGCCTGCCCCTGGGGCCGGTGCGGCCGGCGCTGGCGCTCTCGCTGCACACCACCCGGGCCGAGCTGCGCGCCCGGCTGCTGCCCCGCGCGCCCGCCATCGATCCGGCCGAGCTGGTGGCGCTGGCCCAGGCCTACGGCCGGCTCACCGGCTATCCGGTGCAGTACCAGTGGACGCTGCTCGCCGGCGTGAACGACGGCGACGACGAGGTCGAGGCGATCGCCGCGCTGCTCGCCGGCCAGTACGCGGTCATGAATCTCATCCCCTGGAACGCGGTCGAGGGCCTGCCCTGGCGGCGGCCCGACCCCGCCCGCGCCGAGGCGATGGCCCTGGCCCTGCACCGGCGCGGCGTGCTGACCAAGCTGCGCCAGTCGGCCGGCCAGAGCGTGGATGGCGGCTGCGGCCAGCTGCGCGCCCGCGCCCTGCCGGCGGCGCAGCCGGTGCGCTGGGTCTGAACGCAGGCTCGCCATGCGCGTGATCGCCAACGGCATTCCGATCGAGGTCGACGACCAGGGCCCGCCCGGCGGACCGCCGGTGCTGCTGCTGATGGGCCTGGGGATGCAGCTGGTGGCCTGGCCCGAGCCCTTCGTGGCGATGCTGGCGCGCCAGGGCCTTCGGGTGATCCGCATCGACAACCGGGATGCCGGCCTGTCGGCCGACTTCGCGGCCCATGGCCTGCCCAATCTTGCCTGGCTCGGCCTGCGCCACTCGCTGCGCCTGCCGGTGCGCTCGCCCTACACCCTGCACGACATGGCCGATGACGCGCTCGGCGTGCTCGATGCGCTGGGGCTGCCCGCGGCGCACCTGGTGGGCGCGTCGATGGGCGGCATGATCGCGCAGGTGGCGGCGCTGCGCGCGCCGCAGCGGGTGCGCGGCCTCACGCTGGTGATGTCCACGCCCGGCGCGCGCGGCCTGCCCGGGCCGAGCGGCCGCGTGCGGGCCGCGATGCTCGCCCGCCCGCCCGCGGTGCGCCGCCTGCCGCCCGACGCGGCCGGCGCGCACCGGCCCGATCCGCGCGACCTGCCGGCCCTGGTGACGCATCTGGCCAGTCTGCTCACCCTGCTGGGCAGCGCCGAGACCGCGCGCGATGCCGAGGGCCTGCGTCAACGCATCGGCGCGGCGGCCGCCCGCGCCTGGCGACCCGAGGGCACGGCCCGGCAGCTTGCCGCGATCATGGCCGGTGGCGACCGCACGCCGGCGCTCTCAGGGCTGCGCCTGCCGGTCACGGTGGTGCATGGCCTGGCCGATCCGCTGCTGCCGCCCGCCCACGGCCGCGCGCTGGCCGCGGCCATCCCCGGGGCGCGGCTGCACGAGATCGAGGGCATGGGTCACGATCTGCCGCCTTCGGTCTGGCAGCCGCTGGCCGATCGGGTGGCGGAGCAGGCGCTGGCCGCCGGGCCGGCATCGCCCACCGGCCTGAAGCGGTAGAAGCGCTGGTTCAGGTAGCCGGCCACGGCCGCGATGTCGTCCTGCGTCCAGCCCAGGCGCTGCGTCTCCTGCCAGCGGCGCACCTGCGCGTTCAGGCTCGGCCAGTCGGTGACCAGCCGGCGATCCCGCCAGTGCGCCTGCGCGCCGTGACAGCCGATGCAGTGGGTGTCGTAGAGCAGCGCGCCGCGATCGGCGGCCGGCTGCGCCGGCGCGGCCCCCGGCGCGCCGGCGATCAGCAGCAGCGCGGCGGCCAGCGCCGCCCGCCGCGGGGCTTTCGGGATCATGGACTCACCTCGCAGGCAACAGGCCGTGCGATCATCGCCGTGGCCCTGGCCGGACGCCCTGTGTTTTCTCAATCCGGTCCCGATCAGCCCGCGCGCCGGTGCTGGCCCGCTCCCAGGATCCCCGCATGACCCTGCACCTGAATGAACGCATCGACCAGTTCGAGTCGCCGTTCCGCCGCCTCGATGCGCTGATCGCCGATCTGCAGCCCGCGCCGGGGCTCACGCCCATCCTGATGCATGTGGGCGAGCCGCAGGACGAGCCGCCGGCGCTGCTGGCGCAGACCGTGGCCGCCAATGCCCACGACTGGAACCGCTATCCGCCCTCGCTGGGCACGCCGGCCTTCCTGGCGGCGGTGGCGGGCTACCTCGATCGCCGCTACCCCGGCGCGCGCGGCCGCGTGCGGCCCGACCGGGAGCTGTCCTCGGTGGCCAGCACCCGCGAGGCGCTTTTTCTGGCGGCCTCGGTGGCGATCGGTCAGGCGCGCCCGCAGCCGGTGGCGCTGATGCCCAATCCCTTCTATCAGACCTACCGCGCGGCCGCGATCATGGCGGGCGCCACCCCGGTCTACCTGCCGCAGAGCGGATTTCCGCGCTTCGAGATCGACCTCGACGCGATCGACGAGGCCACCCTGGCCCGCACCGGCATCCTCTACCTCTGCTCGCCGTCCAACCCCGAGGGCCAGGTCCTGGCGCCCGAGCGCATGCGCCAGGCGGTCGCGCTGGCGCGTCGCCACGGCTTCCTGGTGGTGTTCGACGAGTGCTATGCCGAACTGCACGACGGGCATCCGCCGGTGGGGGCGCTCGAGGTGCTGGCCCAGGCCGATGGCTCGGCCGGCTGGCTCGACAATGTGCTGGTGCTGCATTCCCTGTCCAAGCGCTCGAGCGCGGCGGGCATGCGCTCGGGCTTTGTCGCCGGTGATGCCCGTGTGGTGGCCGCGCTGAACAAGGTCCGGCTCAACGGCACGGCCTGCACGCCGGCGCCGCTGCAGGCCGCGGCGGCCGCGCTGTGGTCGGACGACGCGCATGTGGTGCAGATGCGCGAGCGGCTGGCCGCGCGCTTCGACCTGGCCGATCGCCACTTCGCCGGCTACGCCGGCTACCGGCGTCCGCCCTGCGGCTTCTTCGTGTGGCTGCGGGTGCCTGACGGCGCCGCGCTCACCCGGCGGCTGTGGGCCGAGCGGGCCCTGAAGGTGCTGCCCGGCGAGTACCTCACGCAGCCCGCGCCCGATGGCCGCAACAGTGGCCGCGAATTCATCCGGCTGGCGCTGGTGCAGCCCCTGCCGGTGGCCGACGAGGGGCTGGCGCGGGTGGCGTCGCTGCTCTGACGCCCGGGTCTTCGGCCGCGCAGCCGTCCGCCCCGGCGCTCAGCCGCGCGCCGATTCCCGGCGCGCGATCCAGAAGGTGGCGGCCACGATCACCGCACCGCCGAGCAGCGCGGTGGGCGAAGGCGTGTCGCCGAACAGCGCGAGGCCGAGCAACGCCGCCCAGATCAGGTCGAGGAAGCGGATCGGCTGCAGCGCCGAGATGTCGCCCAGGCTGAAGGCCCGGGTCATGCACAGGTGCGCCACGGTGCCCAGCAGCCCGCACAGCAGGAACAGCGCCCACTGCAGGCCGGTGGGATCGCGCCAGCCGGGCAGGGCGAAGGGCAGCGTGAGCAGCATCACCGCCACGTTCTGCCAGAACACGATCACGCTCGGCGAGTCGTGCCGGGTGAGCGCCTTGTTGATGAGGAACGAGGCGGCAAAGAGCGGCGAGGCCGCCAGCATCACCAGGCTCCACCAGCCCGAACCGGCTCCGGTGAGGTGCGGGCCGAGCACGATCAGCACGCCGGCCAGCCCCACGCCAGCGGCCAGCCAGCGTGCGGCGCTCACCTTCTCGCGCAGCACCAGGGCCGCGCCCACCAGCACGAAGATCGGGCTGGTGAACTGCATGGCGGTGACATCGGCGAGCGGCAGATGCGGCAGGGCCAGGAAGAACAGGCCCAGGCCTGCGGTGTGGACCGCGCCGCGCCACCACAGGCCGCGCGGGTTGTTGGGCCGGTAGGCGGCGATCCCGTCGCGCAGGATCATGGGCAGCATCACCGCCAGCCCGAACACATAGCGCAGGAACTGCGACTGCAGGGGATCGAGCTGCTGGGTGAGGATGCGCATCACCCCGTTCATGGTGCACAGGGTGAGGCCGCCGACGGCCATCCAGGCCATGCCCCGCAGCACCGGCGCGAACTGGCGCGCGCCGGGTTTGCCCGGATCGGTTGCGTTCATCGGTCGAGTATAGGCAGGGCCCGCCCGGCGTGGATCCGCCATCGGCCGGGGCCGTACCGGTTCTGGTCTATCCTCCGCAGGCGGGCGGCCACGCGCGCCGCCGCCTCACCGCCAGGACACCCCGACCATGCAGCCAGCCGATCAGCCCATCCTGCGCGACATCGTGCTGGTGGGCGGGGGCCACAGCCATGTCGGCGTGCTGCGCCGGTTCGCGATGCGGCCCATGCCCGGCGTGCGGCTCACCCTGGTCTGCCAGGACAGCTTCACGCCCTACTCCGGCATGCTGCCGGGCTATGTCGCCGGCTGGTACCGGCGAGACGAGGTTCACATCGACCTGCCCCGACTGGCCCGCTTCGCCGGCGCGCGATTCCTGCGCGACGAGGTGGTGGGGCTGGATCGCGCCAACCATCAGGTGCTGTGCCGTGACCGGCCGCCGCTGGCCTATGACCGGGTCTCGATCAACATCGGCTCCACGCCGCAGACCGACCCGGTGCCCGGCGCCACCGAGCACACCGTGCCGGTCAAGCCGATCGGCCGCTTCGACGCCCGCTGGCTGGCGCTGCTCGAGCGCGTTCGCAGCCGCGAAGGCCACTGGCGGGTGGCGGTGGTGGGCGGCGGCGCGGGCGGGGTCGAGCTGCTGCTCGCCATGCAGCACCGGCTCGGCGCCGAACTGCGCGCGCTCGGGCGCGATCCTGGCGCCCTGAGTTTCCATCTCGTCACCGGCCGCGGCGGGCTCATGCCCACCCACAACCGCTGGGTGCGCGAGCGCTTCGCGCGCCTGCTGCGCGAGCGCGGTGTGACGGTGCACGAGCGCGCCGAGGTGCGCGCGGTGCGCGCCGGCCTGCTCTGCCTGGCCGACGGCGGCGAGCTGCCCGCCGACGAGATCATGTGGGTCACCCGGGCGGGCGGCGCTCCCTGGCTGCGCGGCACCGGCCTCGCCCTGGATGAGGACGGCTGCCTGCGGGTCGGGCCCACCCTGCAGTCGATCACCGACCCCGAGGTGTTCGCCGCCGGCGACATCGCGGCGATCGAGGGGCATCCGCTCGAGAAGGCGGGCGTGTTCGCGGTGCGCCAGGGCCGGCCGCTGGCGGCCAACCTGCGCCGCTCGCTGGCCGGCGAGCCGCTGCGGCCCTACCGACCGCAGCGCCGCTGGCTGGCGCTGATCGGCACCGGCGAGCGCCATGCCATCGCCTCGCGCGGCGCGATCGGCTTCCGGGGCGACTGGGTCTGGCGCTGGAAGGACTGGATCGACCGCCGCTTCATGGCCCGCTTCAGCGAGTTCCCGCCGATGAGCGCCGCGCCGGACAAGGCCGCGGCCACCGCGGCGCCGGGCGCGGGTCTGGCGTTGCGCGAGGAGGAGGCCGCGCAGGCGCTGTCGGCGATCGCCATGCGTTGCGGCGGCTGCGGCGCCAAGGTGGGCGCCACCGTGCTGTCGCGGGCGCTGGCCGATCTGCGCCCGCTTGACCGGGCCGATGTGCTCATCGGCCTGAACGCGCCCGACGATGCCGCGGTGGTGGCGGTGCCGCCCGGCATGGCCATGGTGCACACCGTGGACTTCTTCCGCGCCTTCATCGACGACCCCTGGCTGTTCGGCAAGGTGGCGGCCAACCATGCGCTGGGCGACATCTGGGCGATGGGTGGCCAGCCGCAGAGCGCCACCGCGATCGTCACCGTGCCGCCCGGGCTCGAGAGCAAGACCGAGGACCTGCTGCGCCAGATGATGACCGGCGCGGTCGATGTGCTCAACGAGGCCGGCTGCGCGCTGGTGGGCGGGCACACCGGCGAGGGGCGCGAGCTGGCGCTGGGCTTCGCCGTGAATGGCCTGGTGGCCGCCGATCTCTCCACGGTGCTGCGCAAGGGCGGCATGCAGCCGGGCGATGTCCTGGTGCTGACCAAGCCGATCGGCACCGGCACGCTGTTCGCCGCGCACGACCGGCTCCAGGCCCGCGGTGACTGGATCGACGCGGCCCTGGCCTCGATGTGCGTGTCCAACCGCGAGGCGGCGCGCTGCCTGCGCGAGCACGGCGCCACCGCCTGCACCGATCTCACCGGCTTCGGTCTGCTCGGCCACCTGGTGGAGATGACCCGGCCCTCGGGCGTGGACGCCGAGATCGATCTCGAGGCCTTGCCGGTGCTGCCCGGCGCCGAGCAGACCGCCGCGGCCGGCATCCTGAGTTCGCTGCAGCCGGCCAACCTGCGGCTGCGCCGCGCGGTGCGCAACCCCGAGGCTGCGATCGCGCATCCCCGCTACCGGCTGCTCTTCGATCCCCAGACCGCGGGCGGCCTGCTCGCGAGCGTGCCAGCCGGGCGCGCCGAGGACTGCCTGCGTGCGCTGCGCGCCGGCGGTGCCCCGCAGGCCGCGCTGATCGGCCGCATCCTGCCGCAGGGCGATGCGCTCGCCCCGGTGCTGCTGCGGCTCTGACTCAGGCCCCGGGCCGCTTCTTGATGCCGCGGCAGTCGATCGCCGAGGCGCGCGGGTCTTCGTCCCTGCCGAAGATGCGGTGCTTCTGCAGCTTGTTGGTCGAGGTCACCGGCAGTTCGTCGCGGAAGACCACCCAGGCCGGGGCCTTGTAGTAGGCCAGCTCCGCCAGGCAGTGCCGGGTGAGCGCCTGCGCGCAGGCCGCGTCGCCGTTCACGCCCGGCGAGGGCACCACCACCGCCAGCACTTCCTCGTCGCGCATCTCGTCGGGCACCGCCATCACCGCCACGCGGTGGACCAGGGGATGGGCGGCGAGCACCGCCTCCACCTCGCCCGCCGAGATGTTCTCACCCGAGCGCCGGATCATGTCCTTGCGGCGGTCGATGAAGTAGTGCATGCCGCTGTCGTCGACGCTGACGATGTCGCCGGTGTGGAACCAGCCGCCGCGCCAGGCGCGCTCGGTGGCCTCGGGGTCGTCGAGATAGCCGCTGAAGAATCCGCGGCGCGGATCGTCGCCGGCGCAGCGCACCAGCAGCTCGCCGGGCTGGCCGGCGGCCACCGGCCGGTCCTGGTCGTCGACCACGCGGGTCTCGAGCGGCGCGCGCATGCGGCCGAAGGCGCGGGTGTCGACCTGACGCGGCTCCTCGTGGTTGACCAGGAAGCGGCCGGTCTCGGTCATGCCCCAGACCTCGATCAGCGGCAGCCCGAAGCGCGCCTCGAACTCGGCGTGCAGGGTGGGATCGCAGCCCGCGCCCAGGCCCCAGCGAACCGCATGCGCGCGGTCGTGCGGCGAAGGCGGATGCTTGATCAGGGCCGGCGGCATGACCCCGAGGTAGTGGATGCCGGTGGCGCCCGAGCCGCCGACATCGGCCCACCAGGTGCTGGCATGGAAGCGGTCGGGGATGATCAGGCAGTTGCGGGTGAGGATCATCGCCCCGAGGGTGTTGATGCCGCAGTTCATGTGGAACACCGGCAGCGGGTTGAAGACCCGGTCCTGGCCTTCGCGCAGCGCGAGCAGCCCGCCGCAGTCGCGGTACCAGGCGCTTGCGGTGAGCACATACTCGTTGGTCAGGATGCAGCCCTTGGGCAGGCCCGAGGTGCCCGAGGTGTACAGGATGGCGGTCTCGGCGCGCCAGGGGTCGCCCGCCGCGCGGCGCGCGGGCGGCGCCGTGGGCAGGTCATCGGCCAGCCGATCGCCGGCCACGATGGGCGGGCCGGCCGTGCCGGCCAGGGCCTCGCGGGTGGCCGCGCCGCGTTCGGCATTGGCCACCACCAGCTCGGCGCCGGAGTGGCCGAGCTGATAGCGGATCTCGCCGCCGCGGTGATCCGGGTTCATCGGCACGATCGAGGCGCCGAGCCGGTTGAGCGCGAGGAAGTGGAAGAAGTGCCCGGGCGCATTGCCCACCCCCAGCGCGATGCGGTGGCCCGCGCCCCAGCCGCGACGGGCATAGAGCGCGCTCAGCCGGTCGACCTCGGCGGCGACCTCCGCGTAGCGCCAGACGCGTCCGCCCAGGGACGGCGGCTGCGCGAGAAAGGGCGCGTTCGGCGCGTCGGCGACGGCCTGCGCGAAGGCCTGGTACAGGGTCTGCATGCCGGTCTCCGGAATGGCCGCGGCGACCGCGGTTCGAAGCAGGGGCCGCGCCGCCGCGGTGGCTGGCGGGAGTTGCTATTCTGGCCCATCCCCCTGCCCATGGCCCGCGCCCGGGCCCGCCTGCCTTGAAACCCAGCCAGTCCGAATTCATCGAGATCCGCGGCGTGCGCCTGCACTGCCGCGTGTGGGGCCCGGCCGGCGCGCCGCGGCTGTTCCTGCTGCACGGCAACCAGGATGTCTCCGCTTCGTGGCAGTTCACGGTCGACGCCCTGCAGCGCGACTGGCGCGTGATCGCTCCCGACTGGCGCGGCTACGGGCTGTCGGGCTGGAGCGGCGCCGACACCTACTGGTATCCCGATTACCTCGGCGATCTTCACGGCCTGCTCGAGCACCACAGCCCCGAAGAACCGGTGCGCCTGGTCGGCCACAGCATGGGCGCGAACATCGGCGCGCTCTACAGCGGCGTGGCGCCGCACCGCGTGGCCCGCTTCGTCAATGTCGACGGCTTCGGCCCGCCCGCCAGCCGGCAGGATCCCGCGCCGCGGCGCATCGCCAAGTGGCTGATGCAGCTTGGCGAAGACACCGCGCAGCGGCCCTACGACAGCTTCGAGGAGTTCGCCCTGCGCATGGGCTCCGAGAACCCGCGGCTCACCGAGGCGCGCGCGCGCTTCCTGGTCGAGCACTGGGGTCGCGAGGCGCCCGAGGGCGGGGTGGTCCGCCGCGCCGACCCCGCCCACAAGCGCATCAACCCGCTGCCGGTGCCCTATGCCGAGCAGCTCGAGTGCTGGCGCCAGACCACCGCCTCGGTGCTCTGGATCGACGGCGAGCAGTCGGGCCTGTGGGCGCGCCTGCAGGCCAGGCCGCAGGAGTTCGACGAGCGCATGGGCGCCTATGCCGATCTGCGCATCGCGCATGTGCCCGAGGCCGGCCACAACATCCACCATGACCAGCCCGAGCGGCTGGCGGCCCTCATCGAGGACTTCCTCGCCGGCTGAGCGTCCGCCCGGCGCGATTGCGCGCCCTCAATGCGACCCGGTGTGGGCGCGGTCAGCATGACGGTCCCCGTCACTGCCGGCCGAAGGAGAGTCGCTTGGCCGACCCCGATCCGCTCGCCTTCGTCGCCCGCACCCAGGCCGCGCCTGCCGAGGCCCATCATCGTCGGCCGCCCGAGCCCCTGGCCGCCGGCCGGCGCGGCGGCTACCGCGCCCGCGAGGGGCTGCCGGTGGCGGGCGCCTTCAGCCACCTGATGCAGCGCACCTATGCGGTGGTGCTCGCCGGCGGTCGCGGCTCGCGGCTGCACCAGCTCACCGACTGGCGCGCCAAGCCGGCCGTGCCCTTCGCCGGCAAGTTCACGATCATCGACTTCCCGCTGTCGAACTGCGTGAACTCGGGCATCCGCCGCATCGGCGTGCTCACGCAGTACAAGGCCCAGAGCCTGATCCGCCATGTCGAGCGCGGCTGGGGCTTCCTGGAGGCCAATCTCGGCGAGTTCGTCGATGTGGTGCCGGCCCAGCAGCGGCTCGACGACCAGTGGTACAGCGGCACCGCCAACGCGGTCTACCAGAACCTCGACATCGTGCGCGAGGCCGAGCCCCGGCATGTGCTGGTGCTCGCCGGCGATCATGTCTACAAGATGGACTACTACACCCTAGTCGCCGACCATGTGGCCAGTGGCGCGCAGGCCACCGTGGCCTGCCTGCGGGTGCCGATCGATCGGGCCGATGGCTTCGGCGTGATGCGGGTGGATGCCGACAGCCGCGTGACCGCCTTCGCCGAGAAGCCCGAGCGGCCCGAGCCCATTCCCGGCGAGCCCGACCAGGCGCTGGCCAGCATGGGCATCTATGTCTTCGACGCAGCCTTCCTGTATCGCGAGCTTGCCCGCGACGCCGCCGACCCCTGCTCCAGCCACGACTTCGGCCGCGACCTGCTGCCCTGGATCGTGCCGCGCCACCATGTGCACGCCCATCGCTTCGAGCGCAGCTGCGTGAACATGGTGGGCGATCGCCCCTACTGGCGCGATGTCGGGACGGTCGATGCCTACTGGGAGGCCAACCTCGACCTCACCCAGGTGGTGCCCGAGCTCAACCTCTATGACGACCAGTGGCCGATCCTGAGCCTGCAGCGCCAGCTGCCGCCGGCCAAGTTCGTGTTCGACGAGGCCGGTCGCCGCGGCATGTCACTGGACTCGCTGGTCTCCAGCGGCTGCATCGTCAGCGGCGCGACGGTGCGCCGCTCGGTCCTGTTCTCGAAGGTGCGCGTGGCCGAGGGCAGTCTGGTGGAGGACTCGGTGGTGCTGCCCAATGTCAGCATCGGTCTCGGCGTGACCCTGCGCCGCGCGATCGTCGACAAGCACTGCGTGCTGCCCGACGGCTTCACGGCGGGGCTCGATCCTCAGGCCGATGCGGCCCGGTTCCATGTCACCGAGCGGGGCGTGACCCTGATCACCGCCGCCATGCTCGGCCAGGACCGGCTGGCCGGCGGCAGCCTGATCTGAGGGCCGCGCGGTGCGCCGTCACGCGGCGCGCGCTGCCCGCGAGCCGCTCAGTGCGGCTCGCCGGTCATCACGCGGTAGAGCTCGAGGTAGCGCGCGGCCGAGCCGGCCCAGCTGAAGTCCTGGGCCATGGCCTGGTGCATGACGGCGCGCCAGCGCGCCGGCTCGCGGTAGAGGGCCAGCGCGCGCGCGATCGCCGATTCGAGCGCGGCCGGCGTGGCCGCGCCGAACAGGAAGCCGGTGGCGCTGCCCTGACGCAGCGCCTCGTCGCTGGCGTCGGTCACGGTGTCGGCCAGCCCACCCACCCGTCGCGCCAGGGGCAGCGTGCCGTAGCGCAGGCCGTAGAGCTGGGTGAGGCCGCAGGGCTCGAAGCGCGAGGGCACCATGATCAGGTCGGCGCCCGCGATCAGCCGGTGCGCGAAGGTCTCGTCGTAGCCGATGCGCACCGCCACCCGGCCGGGATGGGCGTCGGCGGCGGCCTGGAAGGCGGCCTCGAGCACCGGGTCGCCCGCACCCTGCAGCGCGAGCTGGGCGCCACCGGCGAGCAGCGCCGGCAGCGCCGCCAGAACCAGGTCGAGCCCTTTCTGCGACGTCAGCCGGCTGACCACGCCGAACAGCGGCGCGTCGGGCTGGGCGGCCAGCCCCATCTGGGCCTGCAGCGCGGCCTTGCAGCGCGCCTTGCCCTCGAGCGCCTGTGCGTCGTAGGGCGCCACCAGGCTGGGATCGGTGGCCGGATTCCAGACCGCGGTATCCACCCCGTTCAGGATGCCCGAGACATCGCTGCGGCGGCCGCGGATCACGCCGTCCAGGCCGCAGCCGAATTCATGGGTGGCGATCTCGGCCGAGTAGGTGGGACTCACCGTGGTGATGCGTCGCGCGTACTTCAGCCCGGCCTTCATGAACGAGAGCTGGCCGTGGTACTCGATGCCGTGGGAGTGCAGGAAGGCAGAGGGCAGGCCGAGCTGGCCGAAGTCGCCCTGGCTGAACAGGCCCTGGTAGGCGAGGTTGTGCACCGTGAACACCGAGCGTGCCGTGGCCGCGGGGTTGGCGGCGAGATAGGCGCAGGTCATCGCCGCGTGCCAGTCGTGGGTGTGCACCACCGTCGGCGTCCAGGCCGGGTCGAGCTCGCCGCCGGCGATGTGCGCGCCCGCCCAGCCCAGCAGCGCGAAGCGCTGCAGGTTGTCGGCCCACTCCACGCCCTGCGGGGACTGGTAGGGGCTGCCCGGGCGACGGAAGAACCAGGGCGCGTCGACGATGTACACCGGCAGCTTGCTGTAGGGCATGCGGCCCAGGCGGATCGCCACGCGCGCCGCGCCGAACAGCGGACCGCCCTGCCAGACCAGCCGCGGATGCAGCACCGACTCGGTGATCGCGGGCAGGCCCGGCAGCAGCAGGCGGACATCGGCGCCGAGCGCGGCGAGCGCCGGCGGCAGCGCGCCGACCACATCGGCCAGGCCGCCGGTCTTGACCAGCGGGAAGATCTCCGCCGCCACATGGAGGACCCGCATGCTCAGGCCTTGATGCGGGCCAGCATGTCGCGCGTGACCAGCGTCACCCCGGTGGGGGTGCGGTAGAAGCGCACCGCGTCGAGGTTCGGGTCCTCGCCGATCACCAGGCCCTCGGGAATGCTGACGCGGCTGTCGATGATCGCCCGCGAGATCCGCGCGCCGCGGCCCACCGAGACGTCGGGCAGCAGCACCGACCAGTTCACCCGCGAGAAGGAGTGCACCCGGACATTGGAGTAGAGCACCGAGCGCTCGACATGACCCGACACGATGCACCCGCCCGACACCAGCGACTCGATCGCGGTGCCCCGGCGGTCATCCTGGTTGTGCACGAACTTGGCCGG
>JAGWVN010000070.1 GCA_018970865.1 Betaproteobacteria bacterium | reverse complement strand
GCTGCTGCGATCGCCCCGGCCGCCGCCGCGGGCTCCGCCGCGCGGGGGGCGGTCGTCATCGCGATCGTCCCGGTCGGCGCCGGCGGCGCGCGCCGCGGCGCTGGCCGCCGCCACATCGAAGTCGGCCAGGGTCTCGCGCGGCAGGCGCCGCTTGAGCAGCCGCTCGATGTCCTGCAGGAAGGCCCGCTCGTCGCCGCCCACCAGGGAGAGCGCGCGGCCGCTCGCGCCGGCGCGGCCAGTGCGGCCGATCCGGTGCACATAGTCTTCCGGCACATTGGGCAGCTCGTAGTTCACCACCTGCGGCAGCTCCTCGATGTCGAGGCCGCGAGCCGCGATGTCGGTGGCCACCAGCACCTGCAGCGACCCGTCCTTGAACTGCGCGAGCGCGCGGGTGCGCGCGTTCTGGCTCTTGTTGCCGTGGATGGCCAGCGACTCGATGCCGTCCTTGGTGAGCTGCTCGGCCAGGCGATTGGCGCCGTGCTTGGTGCGGGTGAACACCAGCACCTGGAACCACTGCCGCGTGCGGATCAGGTGCGAGAGCACGGCGCGCTTGGCGCCCTTGTCGACCTCGATCACGGTCTGCTCCACCGCTTCGGCCGGCGCGTTGCGGCGCGCGACCTCGACCGTGGCCGGGTTGTCGAGCAGGCCATGGGCCAGGCTGCGGATCTCGTCGGAGAAGGTGGCCGAGAACAGCAGGTTCTGGCGCTGGGCCGGCAGCAGCCGCAGCACCTTGCGGATGTCATGGATGAAGCCCATGTCGAGCATCCGGTCGGCCTCGTCGAGCACCAGGATCTCCACATGGGAGAGGTCGACGGTGCGTTGACCGACATGGTCGAGCAGCCGGCCGGGCGTGGCCACCAGGATGTCGACCCGGCCGCGCAGCTGCGCGATCTGCGGGTTGATGTTCACCCCGCCGAACACGCACGCCGAGGTGTGCGGCAGATGGCGGCCGTAGTCGCGCACGCTGTCGTGCACCTGCGCGGCCAGCTCGCGAGTGGGGGTGAGCACCAGCACCCGCACCGGGTGGCGGCCGTTGGGCAGCTTGCCCGCGGGCTTGTCCTGCAGTCGCTGCAGGATGGGCAGGGTGAAGCCGGCGGTCTTGCCGGTGCCGGTCTGGGCCGCGGCCAGCAGGTCGCCGCCCTTGAGGACCTGCGGGATGGCCTGCAGCTGGATGGGGGTGGGTTCGGTGTAGCCGCACTCGTTGACGGCGCGCACCAGGGGCTCGCTGAGCCCGAGACTTGCAAAGGACATGTCGCCTCGATGGAGGTGATTCGCGTCGACCGGCCGCAGTGCGAGTCGGGCCTGGACGGGCGGAATCGACGGCACCCGGACCTCAGGGGTCCGGCGGCACCAGTCAGGAAGACGACGGGGGTGGGTAGGGTCGAGGGCTGCGGAGAGAGTGCCCGTGGGGCAGACGCAGAACGCGGAGGCCGAAGACTGCGGCGAGAAAGACTGGTATTGGACGCCGCGGACCGCACCATAGCACACCGCCGGCCGCGCGCAGGCCGCCGCCCGGACCAACGGTCGGGCGGCGGGCCACCGGAACCCTCAGGCCGCGGGTCGCTCCAGCAGCCAGGCGATCGCGCAACCGGCCACCAGGCCCCAGAAGGCCGCGCCGATGTTGAGCACCGCGATGTCGGCCACGGTCACGAGGAAGGTGACCAGCGCGCCGAGCGGGAAGCGGCCGCCGAAGGCGGTGGTGAACGCGTTCTGCAGCACGCGCAGCATGGCCAGGCCGGCCAGCGTGGCGATGAACGCCGGCGGCGCGGCGAGCATGGCCCGGGTGGCCAGCGGAGAGAGCAGGCCGAAGACCAGGGCGAGCGCCGCCACCACCAGGCCTGCGGTGTAGTGCCGCTCGCGCTCGCCCGAACTGCTCAGGATGGCGTTGGTGGGCCCGGTGAGACAGGTGGAGACCGTGCCCACGCAGGCGGTCAGCACCGACCACAGCCCGCAGCCCAGGGCCACCGCGTTGACCGGCGCGTCGTGCCCCGCGGCCTTGAGCACGGCCACGCCCTGGCCGTTCTGCACCACCAGCACGGTGATCAGCAACGGCACCACCAGTTCGACCATGGCCTGCCAGGAGAACACCGGCGTGTGGAGCAGCGGTTGCGCGAGCACCGCGCTGCCGGCCGGTCCGGGATCGAACCGGCCCGACAGCGCCACCGCGACCACGCCCACCAGCAGGGCGCCGATCAGCGGCGGCAGTCGACGGCCGGCCGCCGGCCAGGCCGACAGCGCGATGAAGGCCGCGACCATCGGCACCGCGATCGCCACATCCTCATGAACCGAGCGGACCAGGTCGGTGCCGAAGCGCAGGAATACCCCGGCCACCATCGCCATCACGATCGGCATCGGGGCGCTGGCCATGGCCCGTCTCACCCAGCCCGAGGCGCCGAGCAGCGCCATCAGCACGCCGGTGACGATGAAGCCGCCGATCACCTCGGCATAGCTCAGGTGGGTGAGCGCCGGGCCCACCAGCACCGTGCCGGGGATGGTCCAGAAGAAGGCGAGCGGCTGGCGGTACAGCCAGCAGGCCAGCAGCGTGAGCAGGCCGTTCAGAAAGAAAGAGCCGAACACCCATGAGGCGAGTTCTGCCTGGGTGAGGCCGCCACGACTGCCCACGGCCAGCACCACCGCCACCGGCCCGGTGCTGGCGAAGATGAAGCCGATCAGGCCGTTGGCGAGCGCGGTGGGGCTGAGGTCGCGGGCCGCGCGCGCCGGCGTGGTGAGCGGCCTGGCGAAGGCTTCGATCATGCCCGGGGCGGGGGTTCGTGTCGCGCGGGAGGGCGAACGGTCATGGTGGGGTCCGGTCGGGGCGGCGGGCTGCGCGCGGGATGCGTGCTGCGGGCGGGCTGCGGGCGCGCGTCGGCCCGGCCTGCGGGATTGTCGCCGCCGCGCGCCGGCGGCGTCCATCGCGATCGCCCATGGCGGTTCCGAGGCCCGGCGCGGCGCAGCCCGGCTGCGGGTGGCGGCTGGCAAGATCGGGCTTTACGGTTCCGGAGCTTTTGCGATGAACGAATCCCGCGGCGTGCCCGCCGCCCTGTCCCGGCGCTTCGGCGCGCGCCTGAGTCTGCCGCTGATCGCGGCGCCGATGTTCCGGGTGTCGGGGCCCGAGCTGGTGATCGCGGCCTGCCGGGCCGGTGTCATCGGCGCCTTTCCCACCGCCAATTGCCGCAGCCTCGAGGAGTTCGACGCCTGGCTCAGCCGCATCGCCGCGGCGCTCGGCCCTGACGATGCGCCCTGGTGCCCCAACCTGATCATGCGGCGCGAGTCGCTGCGCGACGAACTGGCGGTGCTGCTGCGGCACAAGCCCGAGGTGGTGATCACCAGCGTCGGGCCGCCCGATCCGGTGGTGGCGCCGCTCCATGACATCGGCACGATGGTGCTCTGCGATGTGGCCTCGGTGCGCCATGCCGAGAAGGCCGTGGCCGCGGGCGTGGACGGGCTGATCCTGCTCACCGCCGGCGCTGGCGGCCAGACCGGCTGGGCCAATGGTTTCGCCTTCGTGCGCGCCGTGCGCGAGTTCTTCGACGGTCCGGTGGTGCTGGCCGGTGGTGTGTCCGATGGAGCCGCGGTGCTTGCGGCCCAGGTGCTCGGCTGCGACGCAGCCTACATGGGCACCAAGTTCATCGCCACCGAGGAGAGCATGGCGGTGGCGGGCTACAAGCGCATGCTGGTGGAGAGCCGGCTCGACGACATCCTGCTGTCGAAGGCCTTCACCGGCCTGGAGACCAACACCCTGCGGCCATCGATCATCGCCGCCGGCCTGGACCCGGCCGCGCTGCCCACCGACATGGCGCCCGAACGGGCCCGTGAGCTCTATGGCAGCGGTGGCAGCACCGGGGTCAAGCGCTGGGCCGACATCTGGAGCGCGGGCCACTCGGTGTCGGGCGTTCGCGCGGTGTGCGATGTGGCCACGCTGGTGGCTCGCACCCGGGAGGAATACCGGCAGGCCGCGCGGGCGGCGCTGCCGGTGCTGAGCGCGGCGGCCGGCTGACGCGCGATCAGCCTGGGCCGACGCTCGGGCGGCCGGCTGCTCAGTCGGCCGCGATCGCGGCGGCCAGCGCCGCGCCCAGGGTGGCGGGCAGGCCCCAGCGCTCCCAGTGCGAGCTGGTCTTGCCGACCACCACCTCCACCGGCACCGGCGCCTGGTCGAGCAGGCGGGCGGTGACCGAGTTCTCGATCAGGCGGGTGAGCGAGTGCTTGCGGGCGGTGCCCACCACGATGCGCTGACAACCGTTGGCCAGCGCCGCGGCGCTGATGGCCTCGGCGCGGTCGCCCACCGCCACCTTCAGGCTGTGCGTCACGCCATGACGCAGGAGTTCCTCCCGGGCCACGCGGGTGGCGGCCTCGGCGCGTTCCTGGCGCCAGGCGTCGCGCTCGGCGCCCGCGACATGGCGGCCGATGCGCCGGGTGAGCGTGGGTTGCACATTCACCAGCAGCACCTCGAGGGTGTTCACCGCCGAGTGGCGCATGAGGTGACGCAGCGCTTCGAGCGAGTTCGGGGAGCCGTCGATCGGGACCAGGATCTTGTTCATGGCGGGTGCTCCTGCGTTGGAAGAAAGGCGGACGGTGTCGGCGGGAAGAATCTCGGTCGCATCGCGCTGCGCATCCGGCACGCGCTGGTCATGCGCCTCCTTGGCGTCGCGCAGCTTCGCGGTGGACTGCCGCGCGAAGCCGATCAGCAGGAGTCCGCCCACGCCCACCAGGTAAGCAACCAGCGCGATCCAGTCGGCATCGGCCAGCCAGGGCTTCACGAGCGGCTCGGACAGCATCATCTTCACGCCGGTGAAGGCGAGCACGCCTGCGCCGACCATCACGATGATCGGGAAGCGCTCGGTGAGCTTGAGCAGCAGGGTGCTGCCCCAGACCACGATCGGCACGCTGATCAGCAGCCCGAGCACGACCAGCAGGTAACTGCCGTGAGCGGCGCCGGCAACGGCCAGCACATTGTCGACGCCCATGACCGCGTCGGCGATCACGATGGTCTTCATCGCGCCGAAGAAGGTGGTCGACGCATCGACGCTGTCCTCCTCGTGCCCGCCGCCCGGCGCCATGAGCTTGAATGCGATCCACAGCAGCAAGGCGCCGCCGGCCAGCAGCAGGCCGGGAACCTTGAGGAGCCAGACCACCGCGAGGGTCATGACGCTGCGCACGACCACGGCGCCGACCGAGCCCCAGATGACGGCGCGGCGCTGCAGCGCGGGCGGAAGCTTGCGGGCCGCCAACGCGATCACGATGGCGTTGTCGCCCGCGAGCACGAGGTCGATGACCACGATCGCGAGCAGGGCGGATAGGAATTCAGCGGAGAGGATGTCCATCGTCGGCAAGACCCTGGTGGTGACCCGGCATTGCGCTGGATGCGACTGCCGGCATGGAGCGGATTGTGGCCGCTCGCCAGAGGAGAATCGATGAAAGTTCGCAATACATTGCGAAGCATCATCAATGCCTGCCGCCTGGCGGCGACGCCCGGCGTTGCGCACTCGCCGGCGTTTGTTTATCGTCGGTAGCAGATTACAGGCAGCGGCGCCGTCTGTAATCACCCCCAAAGGGGAGTAGCTTTTCTCATCCGGGTCGTCAGTCCGGGTGGCCGCGTCTGCGGGCCGCCCCGGTCCGGGTGGCGTCAGGTGTCAGCCTGACGCGAGCGAGACCTTTGCCACGAAGTCGCGATCGGCCGCCTGCCTTTGGCCGATCGGCTGTGCTTCGCGGGGAAGGTCCGCTTCGCCCAGCGCGTTGCGGGTTCGTCATGTGTCACGCCCGGAGGGCACCGATGGATCGCGCTCGTCTTCGTCGTTATGTTCGTCACGGCATGCTGCCGCAACTGGTCGCCTTCGAGGCCACCGCCCGTCTGGGCAGCTGCTCGCGCGCAGCCGAACAGCTGCACCAGTCGCAGCCCACCGTGTCCATCCACATCCGCAAGCTGTCCGAGTCGCTGGGCCAGACCCTGTTCGAGCGGGCCGGTCGCGGCCTGCGGCTCACCCCGGCGGGGGAGGAGGTCTACCAGACCTGCCACGAGCTGTTCTCGACGCTGGAAGCGCTCGACGAGCGACTGGCCCGTGGCGCCACCGCGCCGCGCGCCGAAAACCGGGAGGCGGTGATTTGACGCGCGCGGCGGGCTGACCGTACCTTCGACGGTTCCCAGCCAACACAACCCGGGTGCCTTCATGAGCCTGCCGCTGATCCTCCGAGACCGCCTCCGCCTGCCGGTGGTGGCCTCGCCGCTGTTCATCATCTCCAACCCGGATCTGGTCATCGCCCAGTGCAAGGCGGGTGTGGTGGGTTCCTTTCCGGCGCTCAACGCGCGGCCCAAGGAACTGCTCGAAGAGTGGCTGATCCGCATCACCACCGAGCTGGCCGAGTACGACCGCCAGCACCCCGAGGCGCCCTCGGCGCCGTTCGCGGTCAACCAGATCGTGCACAAGAGCAACGATCGGCTCGACCATGACCTGGCGCTGTGCGAGAAGTACAAGGTGCCGATCATCATCACCTCGCTCGGCGCCCGGCCCGAGCTCAACGAGGCGGTGCATCGCTGGGGCGGCATCGTTCTCCACGACATCATCAACAACCGCTTCGCGCACAAGGCCATCGAGAAGGGCGCCGACGGCCTGATCGCGGTGGCCGCGGGTGCCGGCGGCCATGCCGGCACGCAATCGCCCTTCGCGCTCATCCAGGAGATCCGCGAGTGGTTCGACGGCCCGCTGCTGCTGTCGGGCTCGATCGCCAACGGTCATGCCATCCTGGGCGCCCAGGCCATGGGCGCTGACCTCGCCTACATCGGCTCTGCCTTCATCGCCACCACGGAAGCCAATGCGGTGGAGGGCTACAAGCAGATGATCGTCGAGAGCGCGGCCGACGACATCCTCTACACCAATCTCTTCACCGGCGTGCATGGCAACTATCTCAAGCCCTCGGTGATCAAGGCCGGCCTCGATCCCGACAACCTGCCGGTGAGCGACCCCAGCAAGATGAACTTCGGCTCCGACCGCGAGAAGCCCAAGGCCTGGAAGGAGATCTGGGGATGCGGGCAGGGCATCGGCGCGGTCAAGTCCGTGGGCTCGGCCGGCGATCTGGTGGCCCGACTCAAGCGCGAGTACGACGCCGCCAAGGCCGAGCTCGCGGCCAAGGCGGCCTGAGGGCCGGGGGCGCGGTTCACGCGCCCCGTCGTTTTCGCTCGCTCTCGTCATCGACTTCGCCCTCGACTTCGGCTCGCCTCGCCTTGTGGCGCGCCGGCCGGCTCCGCCTGTCGGAGGCCGGGGCGGCGGGCCCGCCCGGCTGCGCCGGGTGCCCTGCGGTGCTCGTCGACCGGGGCGGCCCGCGAACTCGTCGCTTCGCTCCTCGGACAGCGCGGTCCGACCGCGCTGTCGCGCGGCAACCCCGGTCGCCTGCGCTCCTCGGCGGGCCCGATGCCCCGGCCTCCGACAGGCGGAGCCGGCCTCCCGGTGAGGGCGGGGTGTGCGGGATGCCGCTCTTGCGGGCCAGTGGCGTGAGCGGCAGCGCGGCAGACAGCGCAGTCACCGTCTCAGCCGATTGGACAGGCCGATCACCGCATGCCGACATCGATGCTCGACGACGGGGTGGGGGCCGGGCCCTGGGCCGGGCATCGGCCTCGCCGAGGAGCGCAGGCGGCCGGGGTTGCCGCGCGACAGCGCGGTCAGCCCGCGTTTGTCCGAGGAGCGAAGCGACGAGTTCGCGGGCTGCCCCGGTCGGCGAGCACCGCAGGGCACCCGGCGCAGCCGGGCGAGGCCGTCAACCCGGCCCAGGGCCCGGCCCCCACCCCGTCGTACGCCCCGCCCGGCGACCGAAACCTGTCCGCTCCCTCTGAAGCGGCGCAGCCACCCGCCCTCAGCCCAGGATGTCCGCCAGGGCCTCGTCGAGCATGCGCCCCTGTTCCGTCGTGCCGACCGTGATGCGCAGGAAGTCGGCGATGCGGCTGGCGCTGAAGTGGCGCACCAGCACCTTGCGCTCGCGCAGCGCGCGCTGCAGGGCCGCGCCGGCATGGCCGGGGTGACGCGCGAACACGAAGTTGGCGCCCGAGGGCAGCACCTGGAAGCCGCGCGCGCGCAGGCGCTCGCTCATGGCCTCGCGCTCGGCGATGACCGCCGCGCAGGATTGCGCGAACCAGGCCGAGTCTTCCACCGAGGCGGTGGCCGCGGCGATCGCGATGCGGTCCAGCGGATAGGAGTTGAAGCTGTCCTTCACCCGCTCCAGCGCCTCGATCAGGCCGGCCTGACCCATGGCATAGCCCACGCGCAGGCCGGCCAGCGCCCGTGACTTGGAGAAGGTGCGCACCACCAGCAGCTGCGGAAAGCGGGCGATCAGGCTCACCGCCGACTCGCCGCCGAAGTCGATGTAGGCCTCGTCGATCAGCACCACCGAATCGGGATTGGCCTGCAGCAGCCGCTCGATTGCCGACAGCGGCAGCAGCCGGCCGGTGGGCGCGTTGGGATTGGCGATGACGATGCCGCCGTTGGGTCGGCGGAAGTCGTCGATGCGCACCGAGAAGTCCGCGTCGAGCGGCACCCGCTCATGGGCGATGCGGTACAGGCCGCAGTAGACCGGATAGAAGCTGTAGGTGATGTCCGGGAACAGCACCGGCCGGCCGTGGCCGAACAGGCCGAGGAAGGCATGGGCCAGCACTTCGTCGGAGCCGTTGCCGACGAAGATCTGGTCGGGCGCCAGACCGTGCAGCCCGGCCAGCGCGCGCTTGAGCGCGAGGGCCTGCGGGTCGGGGTACAGGCGCAGCGACTCGCCGGTCTCGCGGCGGATGGCCTCGAGCACCCGCGGCGACGGACCGAGCGGGTGCTCGTTGGTGTTGAGCTTGATCAGCCCTTCGATCTGCGGCTGCTCGCCGGGGACATAGGGGCTGAGCTCGTGAACCACCGGGCTCCAGAAGCGCTGGTGATCGGGTCGGGTCAAGGCGAGGGTCTCCGGGGCTCAGGCGATGCCGGCGGCATGCGCCTGCTGATCGGCGTGATACGAGGAGCGCACCAGCGCGCCCACGGCCGCGTGGCTGAATCCCATGGCCTGGGCCTGCGTCTCGAACATCCGGAAGGTGTCGGGGTGCACGTAGCGGCGCACCGGCAGATGGGCGGTGGAGGGCGCGAGGTACTGGCCGATGGTGATCATGTCGATCTCGTGCGCGCGCATGTCGCGCATGGTGGCCAGGATCTCGTCGTCGGTCTCGCCCAGCCCGACCATCAGGCCGCTCTTGGTGGGCACGCCCGGCACGCGGCGGCGGAACTCCTGCAGCAGCTTCAGCGAGTGCGCGTAGTCGGAGCCCGGGCGGGCTTCCTTGTAGAGGCGCGGCACGGTCTCGAGGTTGTGGTTCATGACATCCGGCGGCGCGGCCTCGAGGATGGCCAGCGCGCGATCGAGGCGGCCGCGGAAGTCGGGCACCAGCACTTCGATGCGGGTGTCGGGCGACTGCCGGCGCACCTCGCGGATGCAGTCGACGAAGTGCTGCGCGCCGCCATCGCGCAGGTCATCGCGGTCGACGCTGGTGATCACCACATACGACAGACGCAGCTCGGCGATGGTGCGGGCGAGATTCACCGGCTCGCTGGCGTCCAGCGGATCGGGGCGGCCGTGGCCGACATCGCAGAAGGGGCAGCGCCGCGTGCACTTGTCGCCCATGATCATGAAGGTGGCGGTGCCCTTGCCGAAGCACTCGCCGATGTTCGGGCAGCTGGCCTCCTCGCACACGGTGTGCAGGTGGTTGCGGCGCAGGATGTCCTTGATCTCCTGGTAGCGGCCGCTGGAGGAGCCGGCCTTCACCCGGATCCAGGCCGGCTTGGGCAGCACCTCGGTGCTGGCCACCACCTTGATGGGGATGCGCGAGGTCTTGGCCGAGGCCTTCTGCTTGGCGCTGGGGTCGTAGGGGGGCGGAGAGGCGTCGCTCATGGGGTTCCTGCCGGCGCCACCGGCGCCCAGACGGGATTCTAGACCGGGCGCGTGGCCGGGCAGGCTTCGCCCAGGCTGGCGAGCAGCTGATCGGCAAACTGCGCGGCAATCGTCCCGGGCTGCAGCGGCACGCCGCCCGCCCGCGACAGATCGGTGACCGCCAGCCCGGGATAGCCGCAGGGGTTGATGCGGCCGAAGGGGGACAGATCCATGGCCACATTGAGCGCGATGCCGTGGAAGGTGCAGCCGCGCGACACCTTCAGGCCCACCGAGGCGAACTTCGCGCCGGGCTCGCGCGCGGCATCGTCAGCCACATAGACCCCGGGGGCGCCGGGGTGACGCACCGCGCGCACGCCGGCCTGCGCGGCCTGGGCGATCACCGCCGATTCGAGCCGGCAGACCAGGTCGCGCACACCCAGCGCCGTGCGGCGCAGGTCGAGCATCAGGTAGGCCACCACCTGGCCGGGGCCGTGGTAGGTGACCTGGCCGCCGCGCTCGGTGGCCACCACCGGGATGTCGCCGGGATCGCGCACATGCTCGGCCTTGCCGGCGAGGCCCTGCGTGAACACCGGTTCGTGCTCGACCAGCCAGAGCTCGTCGGGGGTGTCGGGGCCGCGGCCGGCGGTGAACGCGCGCATCGCGGCCAGGGTGGGCAGGTAGGCCCGGCGGGCCCAGGGGCGAACGATCATCCGGGGCGGCTCAGGGGCAGCGGTTCCGTCGGAGCGGTTCACGGGCAGCCCTGGACGGGGAGCGGTTCAACCGAAGGGCTGCACGCCGATCAGCCAGGCATGCAGCATCAGCGCGAACACCAGCCAGCCGGCGATGCCGACCCCCACCGCGATCGCGTCGCGGCTGATCGGCCCGGCGGCGCGCACCACGCCCTCGCGACGGTCACGGCCCCGGGCGGCGCGGAAGTCGAGCACCGCCCAGGCGAGGAAGCTGCCGAAGAGCAGCAGGTCGGCCAGCCGGCCGTTGGCCAGCAGGTGGGCCAGCGCCCAGGTCTTCACGCTGAGCACCATGGGGTGACCGAGGCGCGCCTTGATGCGGGTGCCGGGCACATACACCGCCGCCATCAGGATGAACGAGACCAGCATCAGCAGCGAGGCGAGATGGCGGGTGAACACCGGCGGCTGCCAGAGGTCGACCGGCGTGGCCCGCGCCATGCCGTAGCCGATCACGGTGAGCGCGAGGCCGGCCAGCGAGACCAGGGAGTAGAGGCCCTTCCAGCGGGCCTCGCCCCAGGCGGCGAGGCGCGCCGCGCGCCAGTCGTCGGCAACGATGCGCACCGAGTGCGCGCCCAGGAACAGGACGAGGCCGGCGATCAGCACGAACAGGTTGGTCAGCATGGGTCAGGGGCTCCGGGAGGTCAGCGCGCGGCCTGCGCGTCGGTGAGGCGATAAAGCAGGCCCATGGGGTCGGTGGGCAGCACGCTCAGCGTGCCTTCGAGCACCAGGGCGTCGAAGCCGACCTTGACCCCGGGCGGGCGGGTGCGGATCTCGATGATGCCTTCCGGGCCGGCCGGCAGGCAGAAGCCGCAGGTGGTGGGCACGGCCGACAGCAGGAAGTGGGTCTGACGCTCGCCGGGCTGCAGCGGCATCATGAAGCCCTGCACCTTCACCCGGGTGCCCGAGAGGCTGGCCACCGGGGGCGGGAACACCGCCACCGTGCGCCTGCCCTCCTGCTTCATGCTCACGGTGCCGAGCAGCCGCCAGGGCACCACGCCGGGCAGGTCCTGCAGCGGCGGGAAGGCGCTCTGGGGCGAGTGGAAGCCCTGGCCCTGACCGCTGCCTGCCGCGGATGGGCTGCCGTCGGGAGCGGCGCTCTGGGCGGCAGCGGGCCGCGTCGCGCCGGCGCTCATGGCGAGCGCGGTGAGCGCGGTGAGCGCGATCAGCATGGCCCGCGGCAGGCGTCGGCCGGCATGGAAGAGCCCGGCGCGGGGCGGCCGGCGGTCCGTGGCGAGCGGGCGCGGATCCCGGGGGCGCGGATCCCGGGGGCGCGGATCGATGGCGTTGGTGGCGCGGTTCGTCTCAGTGCGCATGCTTCATCCCGCAGTGCTTGCCGATGCCCAGGCCCTTGCAGGCGGCCTGCAGCTGGTTCTGGCAGGTTTCATGGCCCTGATTGCGCTCCAGACAGCGCGCCGCGGCCTCGTGGGCGGCGGCCATGGCCCGATGCCGTTCGATGTCGCGGCGGATCTGCTCGGGGGTGTGGCGTTCCTGGGCGACGGCGCCCGCGCCGAGCGCGAGCAGCGCGAGGGCTGCGAACCCGTGTCGGAGGGAAGGGGAGCGGGTCAAGCGGATCTCCGTGGCGAGGGCGCGATGTCAGGGGCGGAGGGTCGGGGTCAACCGGCCAGCAGGTGGTCGACCGGCACCCGATAGGCTTTCAGGGCCGGGGCCAGCGCCGCCAGCCACACCGTGCCCATCGCGGCCGCCGCTGCCCAGCCCTCCAGCGGGGTGAACCAGGCACCGGTCAGCGGCAGGCCGCCATCGGCGGCCATCAGGTGGCCAAGCAGCGCGACCGCGCCGTGTCCCAGCGCCAGCCCGAGCAGCAGCGCCACCCCGCCCAGGCCGGTGGCCTGCAGCAGTATCACCTGCACCAGCCGCCCCCGGGAAGCGCCGGCCAGCCGCAGCAGGGCAAGATCGGCCAGGCGGTCCTGCACCGCCGCGTACAGCGCGGCGAACACCGAGAGCCCGGCCAGCGCCAGCAGCACCGCGCCGAAGGCGCCGATCACCTGCGAGCCCACGCCGAGCAGGCGCGACAGGCGGGCCATCTCGATCGCCGGCACCGCGGCCTGCGCATCGGCGCGGGCATTCACCCAGCGCGGCAGGCTGATCGCCGCCAGCGGGGTGCGGTAGGCGACCTGCAGCAGCGTGATCTCGCGGGCAGCCTCGAGCTCGCGGCGGTCGTCGTCGTCGAGGGCCACCGCCTTCTCGTGCACCTGCCAGACCGTGGCGATGTCGGTGAGGATGAGCCGGTCGATCACCCCCCCGGTGGGCGCGAGCACGCCCACCACGGTCAGCGGGTGCGCGTCATGACCGCCGCCGCCTTCGCCCAGGCCGTGCTGGCCGACCAGGCTGGCGCCCACCGCCAGCCCGGTGTCGCGGGCCGCGGTCGCGCCGAGCACCGCCTGCATCGGTCCGTCCCAGAGCCGGCCCGCGGACAGCGAGGCGCCGTGCTGCGCGATCAGGCCGTGGCGCGTGCCGACGATCCGGTGGCCGCGGAAACTGTCGCCCAGCGACAGCGGGATGGCGCGCGCGACCATCGGCAGCGCGCTCATCTCGGCCTCCAGACCGGCGGGGATGTTGCCCGGCGGGATGTCGAGATGGAACACCCCGGCCAGGATCAGCTGCAGCGGGCTGCCCTTGGCCCCCACCACCAGGTCCACGCCGCGAAGGTCTCGCTCGAAGCGGGCGCTCACCTGATCGGCGCTGACCATCACGAATACCAGGGCCGCCAGCCCGAGCGCGAGGGCGACGAGATTGAGCAGCGCCACCGCCGGCCGGTGGGCCAGCAGGCGCCAGGCGAGCGCGGTCCAGCTCATGACGCGCCCGCCGCCCGGCCGAGGTCGAGCACCCGGCACTCCCCCGGGGCGTCGCGCAGCATGGCGAGCGCGCGCGCGTCGTGCGTGGACACCAGCAGGCTCGCGCCGGTGTCGCGCCAGGCGAGCAGCAGCTGGCCGATCGCGAGCGCGGCGCTGTCGTCATCCAGGCTGGCCGTGGGCTCGTCGGCGATCAGCAGCTGCGGGCGGTTCATCAGCGCCCGCGCGAGCGCCACCCGCTGCGCCTGACCGCCGCTGAGTTCGGCCGGCCGGGCGCCGGCCAGCGCGGCCAGCTGGAAGCGCGCCAGCAGCGCATCGGCGCGCTCGCGGCTGGCGCTGGCCGGTGCGCCCACCGCCAGGCCGGCCAGCAGCAGGTTCTCGCGCACGCTCAGCGCGGGCAGCAGGTGCAGGCGCTGCGGCAGCAGGCCGAGGGTGCGACCTCGCCAGGCATCGCGCTGCGCCGGGGGCAGGCGGGCCGGATGGGTGCCGCAGACGCCGAGTTGGCCCTCATCGGGCACGAGCAGCCCGGCGATCAGGGCGATCAGGGTGGACTTGCCGCTGCCCGAGGCGCCGCGCAGGGCGAGCAGTCCGCCCTGCGGCAGGTCGAGATCGGGAAAGGCCAGCCGGACGCTGCGCGCGCCGCCGCGGCGGGTGATCGTGACGCCCGAGAGCAGGATCATGCGGCGGCCGGATCGGGCATGCCGGGCATGCCCGGCATGCCGCCCGCGACGGCTAGAGAACGATCCGGACCCACGGATGGCCGGCCAGCGCGCGATACACGCCCTCGAGCTGCGCCCGCGACTCCACCCGCAGCGGCAGCGTCAGGCTGAGGTAGGTGCCGCGCGAGGAGGTGCGCAATTCGATGGCGCCCGGATCGAAGCCGGGGATGTGCTCGGTCACCAGCGCCGCGATCGACTGCGCAAAGCCATCGACCCGCTGACCCATGACCTTGAGCGGGAAGTCGGCCGGGAACTCGAGCAGCTGCTCGATGCGGTCGAAGGCCTCGCCGATGTCGGCGGGCCGGTTGGCGGGAGGGCTGTCCTGGCTCATCCGCCGGCCTGCTTGGCGGCCTGATAGGCCTGGTAGAGCGCGTGATAGACCGGGCCCGGGCGGCCGCTGCCCACCGGCCGGCCATCGAGCCGGGTGACCGCCACCACCTCCTTGGTGGCCGAACTGACCATCAGCTCGTCGGCGGCCAGCACCTCCTCGCGCAGCACCGGCCGGGTCTGCATGGGAATGCCGCCGCGGGCGCAGAGCTCGTCGAGCAGGCCGGCGCGGATGCCTTCTAGGATGCGGTGATCGCGCGGCGGGCCGAACACCGTGCCGTTGCGCACCACCCAGACATTGGACGACGAGCCCTCGGTGAGGAAGCCGTCGCGGAACATCAGGCACTCGGCGGCGCCGGCATCGACCGCGGCCTGCCGCGCCAGCACATTGCCCAGCAGCGACACCGACTTGATGTCGCAGTGCAGCCAGCGCTCGTCGGGCAGGCTCACCGCGGCGATGCCGCCCTCGCGCTGCGCGGCAGGCACCGGCGCGAGCTCGCTCGCCATGGCGAACACCGTGGGCGTGGCCTGCGCCGGGAAGGCGTGGTCTCGGCGCGCCACGCCGCGGGTGACCTGCAGATAGACGAACTGGTCGGGCCAGGGATGCAGGCCGATCAGGCGATTGACCAGCGCCGTCCAGGCGTCGTCGTCATGGGGGTTGGCGATGCGGATCGCGGCGAGGCTGCGCTTGAGCCGGGCGAGGTGCTGCGGCCAGCGGAACAGGCGCCCGCCGTAGCTGGGCACCACCTCGTAGATGCCGTCACCGAAGATGAAGCCGCGGTCGAGAACCGGCACGCGGGCCTCTTCGAGGGGCAGGAACTCGCCATTGAGGCAGACGGTCTGGGTGGTCATCATCGCTCCATCCAAAGTCGGATCGTATCCCAGGCCCGACCGAGCAGGCCTGCCTGGCCGACGCTCTCGAGCGCCACGAGCGGGCGCTCGGCGAGCAGCTGCTCGCCCTGCTTCACCCGCAGCGTGCCGATGCGCTGGCCGCGCTCGATCGGCGCGGTGAGCGGCTGCTGGCGCTCGATCTCGGCGCGCACCGCCCCGGCCTGGCCGCGCGGTACCGACACCAGCACATCGGTCTCGAAGCCGGCCTTGATCTCGGGCGCGGTGCCTTTCCAGACCCGGTAGCTGCCGGCGACCTGGCCGGCCGCGAAGATCCGCGCCGCCTCGGTGTTCTGGAAGCCCCAGTTGAGCAGCTTCTGGCTCTCCATGGCGCGGGCGCTGTCGGAGGCGGCGCCCAGCACCACCGAGAGCAGGCGGCGCGGCACGCCGCTGCCGGCCTGCTCGCGGCGGGCCGAGGCGATCAGGCAGTAGCCGGCAGCCTCGGTGTGGCCGGTCTTGACGCCGTCGACGGTGGGGTCGATGAACAGCAGCCGGTTGCGGTTGGGCTGGCGGATGCCGTTGTAGGTGTATTCCTTCTCGGCATAGAGCGCGTAATGCGTGGGGTGCTCGGTGATCAGCCGGCTGGCGAGCAGGGCGAGGTCGCGCGCGGTGGCGTAGTGGCCGGGCGAGGGCAGGCCGGTGGCGTTGGTGAAGCGGGTGTTCGTGAGGCCCAGGCGCTGCGCCTCGCGGTTCATCTGCTCGGCGAAGGCCGCCTCGGAGCCGGCCACGGCTTCGGCGAGGATGATCGCGGCGTCGTTGCCCGACTGGATGATCAGGCCGCGCAGCAGCTCGTCCACCGTGGCGGGCTTGGCGCGGTCGACGAACATCCGCGACCCGATGGCCCGCCAGGCCGCCTCGGAGACCGGTGGACGCTGGTCGCCGCTGAGCTTGCGCTCGGCCAGGGCGGCGAACACCAGCCGGGCGGTCATCAGCTTGGTGAGCGAGGCCGGTTCCACCTTCAGGTCGGGTTCGGCGCCGGCCAGGATCTGCCCGGTGGTGACATCGATCAGCAGCCAGGAGCGGGCGGCCAGCGTGGGCGCGCCGCCGGGTTGCGCCGGCGCCGTGGGGGCGGGCGCGGCCTCGCGGGCCGGCGCCTTGCCGGTCGGCTTGCGCGCGGCCTCGGATGGCGGCAGGGCAAGCAGCCCGACCAGCGCGAGGGCGATGGTGAGCAGGCCGCGGGTCGTGGATGACTTCATGGAATGGCTTCGTGCGGCGGTGTTGCGGGTGGACGGGGCGCTTCAGGGGGCGCCCTGGGCGCCGGGCGATCAGGCGGCGTCGGGGTCGAAGGCCTGGCGGCTGAGCGCGATCAGCCGGTCGGCGCGCGCCTTGCCGAGCCGCGCGCCCACCACATCGATGTTGGCGCGCACCACCAGGCCGGCGCGCTCGATGGCCGGACACTGCGCCAGGGCCTCGTCGAGCGGCCGGCCGGCGGCGCCGAGTTCGGCCTCGAAGACGCCGGCGAGCATCGACTGCACGCGCGCCAGGCGCGCCCGCCGCCGGCCGGGATCGTCGGGCGGCTCGTTGGGGGGCGGCTGCTCGGCGATGCCGCTCAGGCTCACCAGCCCGAAGGACAGGAGCTTCTCAATGACCGGGCCGATCTCGCCGCCGCGAACATAGGCGGCCAGGTCGACCAGGCGGCGCCGGCCGTCGATGAGGATGAGGATCCGGCGCTCGGAGCCGGTGATCCGGTTGCTTCGGTGGGCGATTTCATCCTGACCGAGGCGGCTCTTGGCGAACACCAGGCGCGGATCGGGGGACTGGCGATCGACGGGATCGGGACCGGTCAAGGCGAATCCTCGGCGGAGGGCGGCTCGCCCGCGCCACTGGCGCCCCAGGCCTGGAGCACCAGCCGCTTGAGCAGCGGCAGCCGGCGGTGGAAGAAGTGGTCGGTGCCGGGGATCACGGTGACCGGCAGACCCTGCGGGCGGGCCCAGTCGAGCACGGCCGACAGCGGCACGACATCGTCGGTTTCGCCATGGATGACCAGGGTGTCCTCGGGCACGGGAGCCATCTCGAAACGCGACACCGCCGGGCCGACCAGCGCCAGGCGACCGGTGGGCTGACCCTGCGCCGCCAGCCGGGCGGCCACGCGGGTCTGGACGAAGCTGCCGAACGAGAATCCGGCCAGCGCCAGCGGCAGCGGCGCGCCGTCGGGGCCGGGCGCCTCGGCCCGGGCATGGGCGAGCACCGCGAGCAGATCGTCGGTCTCGCCGCGGCCCTCGTCGTGCACGCCCGCGGACTCGCCGATGCCGCGGAAGTTGGGGCGCAGGCACCAGTAGCCCAGGGCGAGGAAGGCCCGGGCCAGGGTCTGCACGACCTTGTTGTCGCGGGTGCCGCCGTAAAGCGGGTGCGGATGCGCGATCAGCGCGATGCCGCGCGGCGGGCCCGCGGGCAGGTCGGAGGCGACATCGATCAGGCCTGCCGGGCCCGCGAGCCGCAGCAGGCGCGTGCCGGGGTTCATTCCAGCCGCAAGCGCTCGACCGGCACCCCGCCCACCAGATGCGAGTCGACGATCTCGTCGATGTCCTGCTGGTCGACGAAGGTGTACCAGACGCCCTCGGGGTAGACCACCGCCACCGGGCCGTGCTCGCAGCGGTCGAGGCAGCCGGCCTTGTTCACCCGGATCTTGCCGGGTCCGGCCAGGCCCAGCGCCTTGATCCGCTGCTTGGCATGCGCCTGCAGCGCCTCGGCCGGGTGATCGGCACAGCAGGCGCGGCCGTCGTCGCGGCGATTCAGGCAGAAGAAGATGTGCTTGTGGTAGTGGCTCATGGTCTGTGGCGGATTATAGAGGGACGGGGGGGTCTGCCCGCCCGGAGCCCGAGTCCGTCTGCGGGTCGGCGGCGCGCCCGGCGGCGTGATCGCCGGCAGGCCGGTGGTCCGGCTCGGGGGCCGGCCCCAGCGCGCGCAGCCGCCGCAGGCACCAGGCTGCCGTCACCCAGGGCCACAGCGCCGCCGCGCCGCGCAGCAGTCCCTCCAGGTTGCGCCATCCGCTGCCGGTGCGATCGGCCAGCGCGGTGGCGAAGTACGCATCCAGGGGGAACAGGGTGCTGCAGCCACTGCTCACCGCCAGCGCCGCCAGGCCCATCCACAGCCGAGCCTTGCGGGGTGCGCTGGCGGCCAGCGCGAGCAGGACGGCGCCCGCAAGCAGCCCGCCCTGGGCACCGGCCGTGAGCCAGGCGAGCGGCCGGCCCGCCTCGGCCGCGACCGCGGTCTTGACCAGCAGCGCCACGCCCACCAGGCCGGTGGTGATCGCGCTGCGCGGCGCCCGGGTGGGCAGCAGCTCGCGCACCAGCAGGCCGACGGTCACCAGCGACATCGCCACGCCCAGCGCCTCGGCGAACTCGGTGTGCGCGGCCGCGAGCCGCCAGGCGATCGGGTCGGCGTCCGCGCTCAGGCCGCCGAGGCCGGCCAGCGATTCCAGCAGCGGCCGCAGATCGCCCTGGCCGAACAGAAGGCGTTGGCCGGGCCACTGGATCAGCAGCCAGGCGCCCAGCAGCAGGATCCCGGCGGCGCTGTCGGCCGGGCTGATCGCCCGGCGCGCGTCCAGGGCGCGCTGGCTCTCGGACACCAGCCGGTCGCCGAGTGGCGCCGCCAGCGCGCCGATCAGGGCTCCGGCGCTGTTGGCCAGCCAGTCGAGGCGGGACGGCACGCGCCCGGGCAGCAGGGTCTGCAGCGCTTCCAGGCCCAGCGCCGCGGCGCTGCCGGCAAGCAGCGCCATCGGCACCGTGGCGCGGCGCAGCCCGCGCTGTCGCAGCAGCAGGGCCACCAGCAGCCCGACGGGCAGGTAGATGATCAGATTGAAGACCAGGTCGGCGACCGTCCACCATCGCGGCCAGGGATCGAGCAGGAAGCCCAGCAGCGGCGTGCCGGCGTCGCGCCAGCCCGACATCGGGTACAGCGACCCCCAGGCGAGGGCGACCGCATAGGCCGCGAGCGCCGTGGAGGGCAGCCTCGAGGAGGGCCTGTCGGGGGAGCTGGACATCACGGGAAGCGTCGAGGGTACAGGATATGATTGCCCGGTGGATCCCTCCGCTGACAGCTCCCAGCCGCCCGGCGGCGCGCCCGCCGGGGCGCTGGCGATCGCGGCCGGACTGCCGGCGGCCCGGGTTCAGGTCGTCGAGTCCATCGGGTCGACCAATCTCGCCCTCATGCAGGCACCGTGGGGCCCCGCGCTGGACGGGCCCCGGGTGCTGCTCACCCGCCGGCAGACCGAGGGGCGCGGCCGTCGCGGGCGGGTCTGGCTGAGCGGCGGCGACGAATCCCTCACCCTGTCGGTCTCCCTTGAACTGCCCCTGCCCGACGCCGCCCCCCGGCTCGCCGGTCTGTCGGTGCGGGCCGGCATCGAGGTCGCCGAATGCCTGGCCGGGCTCACCGGAGGGCTGGCCCTGAAGTGGCCGAACGACCTGCAGCGCCATGGCCGGAAGGTGGCCGGCCTGCTGTGCGAGTCGCGACTGCAGGCCGACCGGGTGCGGGTGGTGGCCGGGCTGGGCGTCAACCTGCTGCCCGGCAGCCCGCTGCTCGATCAGGTCGGGCAGCCGGCGGGCAGCCTCTTCGACGCGTCGGCCGACCTGCCCGATCGCTGGCGCCTTGCCGGCCTGATCGCGGCCGCGCTCCTGCGCGGGATTGCCGGAACGGATCACCGGGCATCGCTGCCCGAGCGCTGGGCGGCCTTCGACGCGCTGGCGGGCGCGCCGGTGGAGGTGCTGGCCGACGGCGCCCCGGCCCTGGCGGGCATCGCCGACGGCATCGAGCCCGACGGCGCGCTGCGCCTTCGGGTGGGCGGGGCCGTGCAGTGCATCACCGTGGGCGAGGTCTCGCTTCGCCGCCGGGTCGATCCCGGCGGGGCGTGACGCCATGATCCGGATCCTGCTGATCCTGCTGGTGCTGGGCAATCTCGCTGCGTTCGGGCTGGCGAGCGGTCTGGTCGAGAGCTGGTGGCCTGCCGGGCGCGAGCCGGGCCGCCTGACCGCCCAGGTGGCGCCCGAGCGGCTGGTGGTGCTGCCTGCCGGGAGCGCGCGGGCGCCGGCGGGCGCTGCCGGCGCCGCCACCGGGCCGTCCGGCGC
>JAGWVN010000069.1 GCA_018970865.1 Betaproteobacteria bacterium | reverse complement strand
CTCGACGGTGCGCGCGATCAGGTCATCGACCAGCGCCTCGAGCTTGGCGCGGGTGAGCTTCATGTTCAGGTGCTTCGGCCCGGAGGCGTCGGCGGTGATGTAGGGCAGGTTCAGGTCGGTGGCCTGGCTGGACGAGAGCTCGATCTTGGCCTTCTCGGCGGCCTCCTTCAGGCGCTGCAGCGCGAGCACATCCTTGGCGAGGTCGACGCCCTGCTCCTTCTTGAACTCGGCGATCACGTGGTCGATGATCCGCTGGTCGAAATCCTCGCCGCCCAGGAAGGTGTCTCCGTTGGTGGAGAGCACCTCGAACTGCTTCTCGCCGTCGACATCGGCAATCTCGATGATCGAGACATCGAAGGTGCCGCCACCGAGGTCATAGACCGCGATCTTGCGGTCCTTGCCGGCGGCCTTGTCCAGGCCGAAGGCCAGCGCCGCGGCGGTAGGCTCGTTGATGATGCGCTTGACATCCAGGCCGGCGATGCGCCCGGCGTCCTTGGTGGCCTGACGCTGGCTGTCGTTGAAGTAGGCCGGCACCGTGATCACCGCCTCGGTGATTTCCTCGCCGAGGTAGTCCTCGGCGGTCTTCTTCATCTTGCGCAGCACCTCGGCCGAGACCTGCGGCGGGGCCAGCTTGCGGTCACGCACGCCCACCCAGGCATCGCCGTTGTCGGCCTTGACGATGCCGTAGGGCATGAGATTGATGTCCTTCTGGACTTCCTTCTCGTCGAACTTGCGGCCGATCAGGCGCTTGACGGCGTACAGGGTGTTGCGCGGATTGGTCACCGCCTGCCGCTTGGCCGGCGCGCCGACCAGGATCTCGCCGTCTTCCATGTAGGCGATGATGGAGGGGGTGGTGCGGGCGCCCTCGGAGTTCTCGATCACCTTGGGCTGGCCGCCCTCCATGATCGCGACGCAGGAGTTGGTGGTGCCCAGGTCGATGCCGATGATCTTTGCCATGTCGTGTGTCCTTGGGGAATGCGGTTGTCCGTTGGGTTCGTAGATGAGCCTGCGCGGCCGGAATTCAAGCCGGGGCGTGCGCCTCAGCCCTGGGCGACCACCACCATGGCGGGCCGCAGCACCCGCTCGTTGATCAGGTAGCCCTTCTGCAGCACCGTCACCACATGGTTGGGCGCCACTGGCGGCTGGGTGCCGGCCGCGGGCACGGTGGAGATCGCCTGATGCCGGTTGGGGTCGAACTTCTCGCCCACCGGATTGATCTCCAGCACGCGGTTCTTCTCGAAGGCGCTGGCCAGCTGCCGCAGCGTGGCCGATACGCCCTCGCGCAGGCTGTCCACCGAGGGAGCAGCCACCGTGAGGGCCATCTCGAGACTGTCGCGCACCGGCAGCAGGCTCTCGGCAAAGCCCTCGATCGCGAACTTGTGCGCCTTGGCAATGTCTTCCTGGGCGCGCCGGCGGATGTTCTGCATCTCGGCCTGCGCCCGCACGAACTGGTCGTAGAACTCGTCGGCCTTGCGCTGGGCGGCGGCAAGTTCCCCGGCCAGATCGATCGGCTGGGTGGACTCGCCCGCGGCGGCGTCGGCACCCGGTTCGGATTCGGAAGGCGTCGGGTGGTCAGTCTGCGGATCGGCCATCCGCGTCTCCTTTGAGCAATGATTTCAGGGACTTGCGCCGGCAAACGCCGGCTGACGCGAGGACATGGGGGCGTCCGGCGGGATTTCAAGCCCCCGCACGCAGACCGGCGGCAGCCGACGGTCAGCGGCGCCAGCGGCCCCGCCGCGCGGGCCGCCAGACGCGGCGCCCGACCGTCGACGGCCGTGCCCGGTCAGCGGGCCGCGCCGGCCGCCCTGGCCCGCTCCAGACGCTGGGCGAGCTGGGTGTCGAGGGCGGCCTGCGCCTGGGCGTCGAGCCGGGCGGTGGGCCAACCCTGCAGGTGGCGGCCGACCAGGCCGGCGAGGCCGTGAATGAAGGCGGGGCTGTCGTTCAGGCAGGGGATGTACGAGAAGCCGCGCCCGCCGGCCTCCTCGTAGGTGGCCTTGCCCTCGATGGCGATCTCCTCGAGGGTCTCGAGGCAGTCGGCCACGAAGCCGGGGCACAGCACATCGAGCCGTTCGGTGCCCTGGCGACCCAGCTCGCGCAGCGTGGCCTCGGTGTAGGGCTGCAGCCAGCGGGCGCGGCCGAGGCGGCTCTGGAAGCTGACCCGCCAGCGATCACGCGGCAGGTCGAGCGCCTGGGCGAGCAGACGCGCCGTGACCAGGCATTCGCAGTGATAGGGGTCGCCCTGCAGCAGCGTGCTCTCGGGCACGCCGTGAAAGCTCATCAGCAGCTGCGCGGGCTGCCCCTCGGTGCGCCAGTGGGCCCGCACCCGCTCGGCCAGGGCCGCGATGTAGCCGGGATCGTCGTGGAAGTGCTTGATGGTGCGAAGCTCGGGCGGGTTGCGCCAGCCCGCGATCTCGCGCATGACCGCATCGAGCGCGGTGCCGGCGCTGGAGCCGGCGTATTGCGGATAGAGCGGCAGCACCAGCAGGCGGGTGAGATTGCGCTCGCGCAGCTCGCGCAGAACCGAGCCCACCGAAGGCTCGCCGTAGCGCATGGCCAGGGCCACCGACACGCGATGGCCGGCCTCCCCGAGGTAGCCGCCGAGCAGCGCGGCCTGACGGCGGCTGTGCACCGCGAGCGGTGAGCCTTCGTCGGTCCAGATGCTGGCGTACTTGGCGGCGGAGCGGGCCGGCCGGGTGCGCAGGATGATGCCGTGCAGGATGGGCATCCAGACCGCGCGCGGGATCTCGATCACGCGGGGATCGGCCAGGAACTCGGCGAGATAGCGGCGCACCGCGCCGGCCTCGGGCGCCTGCGGCGTGCCGAGCTGGACCAGCAGCACGCCGGTGGTCTCGGGCTGATCGTGCCGGAACCCGGCGGCGGCGGTGAATCGGCTCATGAACGACGCGGGGGCTCAGCGCCGCCAGGCGGGCGGACGCTTGTCGATGAAGGCCTGCACGCCCTCGAGCGTGTCGGGCGCCATCATGTTGCAGGCCATGGTCTGGCCGGCCAGCTGGTAGGCGGCGTCGATGCCCATCTCGAGCTGGCGGTAGAACAGCCCCTTGCCCGCCGCGATGGCCACCGCCGGCTTGGCGATGATGGCATCGGCCAGGGCGCGCACCTCGGCGTCGAGGGCGTCGGCCGGCACCACGCGGTTGACCAGTCCGCGCTCGCGGGCCTGCTCGGCATCGATGAACTCGCCGGTGACCAGCATCTCGAAGGCCGCCTTGCGGGAGAGATTCCGGCTGAGCGCGACCGAGGGCGTGGCGCAGAACAGCCCGAGGTTGACACCGGATACCGCAAAGCGGGCCCCGGCAGCGGCCACGGCGAGATCGCACATGGCCACCAGCTGGCAGCCGGCGGCGGTGGCCATGCCGTGGACCCGGGCGATGACCGGCTGCGGCATGGCCTGGAGGGTGGTCATCAGCCGGGTGCAGTCGGCGAACAGCGCCTGGTAGAAGGGCAACGAGGGCTCGGCGCGCATCTCGCGCAGGTCGTGACCGGCGCAGAAGGCCTTGCCTGCGGCGGCGATGATCACCACGCGCACCGAGGCATCAGCCGCGATGCGTTCAAGCTCGGCGCGAAGCGCGGCCATCATGGCGGCGCTCAGGGGATTGAATTGCGCCGGGCGATTCAGCGTGAGCGTGACCGCTCCGCCCTGGGTGGCGACGAGCACCAGCGGCTCGGTGAGCTCTTGGGGGACGGCGGCCATGTCGGCACTCCGGAAATGCGCAGCCCGCAATGCTAACCCGATTGCCGCGACCGCCCAACAATGCCGGAGCGCTGCCGGTCAAGGCACCCCGGCCACCGGCCGTCGGCGGCGCAAGCCCCTGCCGGGAGCAGGCTGGACGCCGGGGATTACACTCGGGGCCGTTTCTTCATCTCCCACGCCTCATGCTCGAGAAGATCCAGGCCGCGGCATCCCAGGTCGGTCGGGTGGTGGTCGGCAAGCAGCCGCAGATCCGCCTCGCGCTGGCCTGCCTGCTCGCCCGCGGCCACCTGCTGATCGAAGATCTGCCCGGGGTGGGCAAGACCACCCTGGCCCACGCCCTGTCGATTTCGCTGGGCCTGGAGTTCAGCCGCGCCCAGTTCACCAATGACCTGCTGCCGGCCGACATCACCGGCACCACGGTGTTCGATCGCGAGAGCGCGAGCTTCGTTTTCCATCCCGGCCCGGTGTTCTCGCAGGTGCTGCTCGCCGACGAGATCAATCGCGCCTCGCCCAAGACGCAGAGCGCGCTGCTCGAGGCCATGGAAGAGCGCCAGGTGTCGGTCGACGGCAAACCCCGGCGGCTGCCCGAGCCCTTCTTCGTGATCGCCACCCAGAACCCCAGCGATCAGGCCGGCACCTTTGCCCTGCCGGAGTCGCAGCTCGACCGCTTCCTCATGTGCATCGAGCTCGGCTATCCCGACCCCAAGGCCGAGCGCGCGCTGCTCGAGGGCCTTGACCGGCGCGAGATGGTCGCCGGTCTGCAGCCCTGCCTGCAGCCGGCCGATCTCGTCCAGATTCAGCAGCAGGTGCGCGAGGTGCGCTGCAGCCCGGCCATCCTCGACTACCTGCTGAACCTGCTCACCTTCAGCCGGCGCTCGCCGCTGCTGGCCGAAGGGCTGAGCCCGCGCGCCGGTCTCGGGCTGGCCCAGGCCGCGCGCGCCTGGGCGCTGCTCGACGGCCGCAACCATGTGCTGCCCGACGATGTGCAGGCGGTGCTCGGCGCCGTGGCGGGTCACCGCCTGCGGCCCGCCAAGGGGAGCGCCGGATCGCACCGCGCCCGCGCCGAGCTCGTCGCAGGCATCGTCAAGGGCGTGGCGGTGCCTTGAGCCAGGCCGCCGCCAGCTGGATCGACCGGATCTCGCTGCGCCTGCCCGGCCGGCGGGGGCCGCATGCCGGGCCGCTTCGGCTCGCGCAGCGCAATGTCTATGTCCTGCCCACCAGCGCGGGGCTGCTCTACGCGCTGGTGCTGTTCGCGATGCTGATCGCGTCGATCAACTACGCGCTGTCGCTGGGCTATCTGCTCACCTTCCTGCTGGGCGCGGTGGCCATCGTGGGCATGCTGCAGACCTTCCGGAACCTGTCGGCCCTGGAGCTGCGCAGCGGTCGGCTCGAACCGGTGTTCGCCGGCAGCACCGCCGAGCTGCACGCCACCGTCGTGGAGGGCCGCGGGCACGACCGCTTCGCCCTGTCGCTGCGCCCGAGCGGCGCCCATGATCCGGTGCCGATCGATGTGCCGGCCGGCGGCGAGCAGCCCACGGCCCTGGTCTGGTCGGCGGGCGAACGCGGGCGCCATCCCCTGCCCCCGATCCGGATTTCCACCCGGTTCCCGCTGGGACTCTGGCGGGCGTGGGCCTGGTGGCAGCCGGCAGGATCCTTCCTCGTTTACCCATCTCCCGAACCCGCGCCGCCGGCCCTGCCGACCAGCCAGACGCAGGGCGGCGAAGGCAGCGGCGGCCGCGCCGGCGAGGAGGACCTGGCCGCGCTGCGGGCCTGGTCGGCGGGCGACTCGCCGCGTCGGATCGCCTGGAAGGCCGTGGCCCGCAGCGGCTCCGACGAGCTGCTGGTCAAGCAGTTCGACGGCGCCGACGGCGGCGAGCTGCTGCTCGACTGGCATGCGCTGCCGGCGGGCCTCGCGCCCGAGGCGCGGCTGTCGCGGCTGACGGCCTGGGTGCTCGAGGCCGACGCGGCGGGCCTGCGCTGGGGCCTGCGTCTGCCCGAGCTGATGATCGAGCCGGGTCAGGGCCTGCCGCATCGGGAGCGCTGTCTCGAGGCCCTCGCGCTGGCGCAGGTCTGAGTCCGTCGCCATGGGCCGCGCATCGCTACCCGGACTCGCGCCGATCGCGCTGCGGCACTCGTTGAAGGCGCTCGGCGGACAGCTCGGCGACCAGTGGGAGCGCGACCGCCGCGACACGCTCTTCCTGATGAGCGCGGTGGCCCTGGCCGTGCTGCCCGGGCTCTTCCACCTGCCCTGGTGGGTGTCGGTCGGCTTCGGCATGCTGTTCCTGTGGCGGCTCGGGCTGATCTTCTCCGGTCGATGGCTGCCGCGCGACTCGGTGCGCTGGCTGGCGGCCATCGCCTGCACCACCGCGGTCTGGGCCCATTACCGCACCCTGCTCGGACGCGAGCCCGGCGTGGTGCTGCTGGTGCTCTTCCTGGGCCTGAAGCTCATGGAGATGCGCGCCCGGCGCGACCTCTTCGTGGTGATCTTCCTGTGTTTCTTCCTGCTGATCACCAGCTTCTTCCATTCCCAGTCGATGCTCGCCGCGGCCTTCGCCGGCCTGGCGGTGCTCGTCCTGGTCACCGCGATGATCACCATGCAGTTCGGGGTGCGCGAGCAGCCCGTCCTGCGCCGCTTTCGCAGCGCCGGCACCCTGATGCTGCAGGCCCTGCCCCTGGCGGCGCTGATGTTCGCCCTGTTTCCGCGCATCCAGGGGCCGCTGTGGGGCGCGCCCGACGCGCAGACCAGCGCGCGCACCGGGCTGTCGGAATCGATGCAGCCCGGCACCATCGCCAGCCTGAGCAGCTCGGAGGAAATCGCGTTCCGGGTGAGCTTCGAGGGCAAGCCGCCGCCAGCCAAGGCGCTCTACTGGCGCGGCCCGGTGTTCGGCCGCTTCGACGGGGCGCAGTGGCGCGAACTGCAGCAGCCGCTGTCGGCCCAGACCGTGCCCACCCTGACCCACGGCAACGGCGCGCCGCTGGCCTACCGGATCACGCTCGAACCGCATCAGCGCACCTGGCTGTTCGCGCTCGACGCGCCGGTGGCGGCGAGCGAGCTGCGCATGGATGCGCCGCTGCTGCGCCCGGACCTGCAGCTGGTCTCGCGCGAACCGATCGCCGAGCGGGTGCGCTACCGGCTGGAGTCCCGACTCGATTACCGCCTCGGCCTGAACGAGACCCGCTTCACCCTGCAGCCCTGGCTGGAGCTGCCGCCGGGCTTCAATCCCCGCACCCTCGAGCTCGCGCAGCGCTGGCGCAACGAGGAGAGCGACGACGCGCGGCTGGTGGAACGCGCCCTGGCGCTCTTTCGCGAGGCGCCGTTCCGCTACACCATGAGCCCGCCGGTGCTGGGCCGGCACAGCGCCGATGACTTCCTGTTCGAGACCCGGGCCGGCTTCTGCGAACACTACGCCAGCGCGTTCTCGGTGCTCATGCGCGCCCTCGACATCCCGGCGCGTGTGGTCACGGGCTACCAGGGCGGGGAGCGCAATCCGATCGACGACACCTGGACGGTTCGCCAGGCCGATGCCCATGCCTGGGCCGAGGTCTGGCTGGCCGATCGCGGCTGGGTCCGGGTCGATCCGACCGCGGCGATCGCGCCCGAACGCATCGAGCGCGGCAGCCGCGTGCTGCGCGACGCCGGCGGGCAGCGCGCGCAGATCGGCCTGCTGGAGCGGGCGCGCTTCAATCTCGATGCGATCGGCAATGCCTGGAACCAGTGGATGCTGTCCTACGACAGCGTCCGCCAGCGGCAGCTGCTGGGCGCGATCGGACTGGCGCTCACCGACTGGCAGGACCTGGTCGGCCTGATGGCCCTCGCGCTGGCGCTTGCGATCGGGGTGGTGGCCCTGATCACCCTGCATCCGCGTCGGCCCAGGGACCCCCTGCAGCAATGCTACGGCGAGTTCTGCGCCCAGCTCGCCGAGATCGGCATCGTGCGGGCGCGGCACGAGACCCCGCTGCAGCTGCTGGCGCGAGCGGGCGCGCTGCTCGATGCCGAGGGCGCGGCGCAGGCGCGGCGCATCGTCGCGCTCTACAACCGCCTGCGCTTCGGCGGTGAGGCAGCGAGCGCCCGGGACATGGCAGACTTGCGCACCCTGATCCGCGCCTTCCGACCCTGATGCCTGTCGCCGCCACGCCCCGAGAGCCCGCTGACGATCCTCCTCTGAACACCCGGCAGTCACCGGCCGAGCAGACCCGGCCGGTCACTGCCGGCGCGCGGCCCCGGCGCCCGGGCGCCCCGGGCCGCTGGGGCGTCGTCCTGCTCGCCGGCGCGCTCGGCCTGCTGGCGGGCCTGCCGGCCCAGGCGCAGACGAGCGCGGACAAGCCGGTCGCCGATCGACCGGCCGGCGCCAAGGCGCCGTCCAGCCGCAAGAGCCCCGCCAGGCCGACGGCGGGCGCGAAAGCCGTGAAGCGCGCTGCCGCGCCGGCCGCGGTGGCGGCCGGCGCCGGTGGCGCGGCGCTCGCTGCGGCCTCCGGCCCCAGTCCCGTCGAGATGCCGGCGCTGCAGGCCTTCATCGCCGAGATGGTGGAGCGGCACCGCTTCGAGGAGCCGGCGCTCAAGGCGTTGTTCTCCGGGGTGCGTCTGCAACCCGAGGTGCTGCGGCTGATCGCGCCGCCCCCACCGGGCTTTCGCCGATCCTGGAGCGCCTACCGGGCCCGCTTCATCGAGCCGGTCCGCCTGCGCGAGGGCGCCCGGTTCTGGTCCGAGCACGAGGCCACGCTGGCCCGCGCGACCCAGCGCTGGGGCGTGCCCGCCGAGATCATCGTGGCGATCATCGGCGTCGAGACCATCTACGGCCGGGTGATGGGGGAGTACCGCGTGATCGATGCCCTGACCACGCTCGCCCTGCAGGATCCCCGGCGCTCGGCCTACTTCCGGGAAGAGCTCTCGGAATACCTGCTGCACACCCGCGACGCCGGCATCGATCCATTGAGCGTGCGCGGCTCCTATGCCGGGGCGATCGGCATTCCGCAGTTCATGCCCGCCAGCATCCGGCGCTTCGCGGTCGACTTCGACGGCAATGCCACCATCGACCTGCGGGCCAGTCCGGTGGATGCGATCGGCAGCGTCGCCCGGTTTCTGGCCGAGCACGGCTGGCGCGGCGGCGAACCCACCCATTTCCGCGTCAAGGTCGACGACCCGGCCCGGGCCCAGGCGCTGATCGCCGGGGGCATCGAGCCCCGGATCAAACCGGCGCAGCTCCCCGATCACGGGCTGTCCAGCCCCGATCGCATCCCCGAGGACATGCCGCTGGCGCTGGTCGATCTGCCCGAGGGAGAGGCCGCCCCGGTGTACTGGCTGGGCGCCCCGAACTTCTATGTGATCACCCGCTACAACCGCTCCAATTTCTACGCGATGGCGGTGATCGAACTGGCCGAGACGCTCAGGAGCGCGCGGGCTCGCTGAGCACAGGTCCGGAGAGGCGCTGCAGCCCGTCGTCGATCAGGCCGTGCAGGGCCCGCACCTGTTCGGCGCCGTATCGCTCCTCCAGCATCTTCTGGGCGCGCCGCCAGTGCTGGCGCGCCTCGCGACGCTTGGCCTCGCCCTCGGGGGTGAGCCGCAGCTGGCGCGAGCGCGCGTCGGCGCCGGGCAGCTGAGTGACCCAGCCGGCGGCAAGCAGCGGACGCAGGTTGCGCGACAGCGTGGAGGCATCCATGCCGAGATGACGCGCGAGTTCGGCCGGCTGCACCGGCGCGAGCGCGGCGAGGTGGGCCAGCAGCGAGTACTGCGTGCCCTTGAGCCCGGCCTTGCCGATCTCGGCGTCATAGAGCCGCGCGACGGCGCGCAGCAGCTGCCGGAGCCGGAAGTGGGTGCAGGACACCTCGAGACGGTTGCGGGTGCCGGTTTCCATGGTGCGGGTGCCGGATTCCATCGCGGGATTGTATCGGTCAATGTCGGTGCAGATACAATCGTTGCATATGCAAGCCAATACCCCGTCCAGCCAGCCGCCCGGTTCGCCGCCGGCCTCGGCCAGGCCCTCATCGCCCAACCCGCTGCTGGTCGGCCCCATCCTGCCCACCCTGCTGCGGCTGGCCCTGCCCAATGTGCTGTCGATGGCCATGACGGTGGTGGTGGGCATCGCCGAGACCTACTACATCGGCCTGCTCGGCACCGAGCCGCTCGCCGCCATGGCGCTGGTGTTCCCCTTCGCCATGCTCACCGGAATGATGTCGGCGGGGGCCATGGGCGGCGGCGTGTCCTCGGCGGTCAGTCGGGCGCTGGGCGCGGGCGACAGCGCCCGGGCCACGGTGCTCGCCCAGCATGCCGCGCTCATCGGCCTGCTGGCCGGACTGGCCTACACCGCGCTCATGCTCGCGGCCGGCCCGGCGCTGTACCAGCTGCTCGGCGGGCGCGGCGGGGTGCTGGCCCAGGCCGTCGACTATGCCGCGGTGCTGTTCAGCGGCGCTGTGCTGGTCTGGCTCATGAACTGCCTGGCCTCCATCCTGCGCGGCACCGGCAACATGCGCACCCCTTCCACCGTGCTGCTGGCCAGCGCCGCCTTGCAGGTGGTGCTGGGCGGCGCCCTGGGCCTGGGCCTCGGCCCCCTGCCCCGCCTGGGCATGACCGGCGTCGCGCTCGGCCACATCCTGGCCACCGGCGCCGCCGTGGCCTGGCTGTGGTGGTATCTGGCCGCCGGCCGCGGTCGCCTGCGGCTGAGCCTGCGGGGGCTGCAGCCGCGCTGGCCGATCTTTGCCGACATCCTCAAGGTCGGCGCGCTGGCCTGCCTGTCCCCGCTGCAGTCGGTGCTGGCGGTGCTGGTGTTCACCGGCCTGGTGGCGCGGCTGGGCGTGCAGCCGCTGGCGGGCTACGGCATCGGCCAGCGCCTGGAGTTCCTGCTGATTCCCATCTCCTTCGGGGTGGGCGTGGCCTCGGTGCCCATGGTGGGCATGGCCATCGGGGCGGGTCTGGTGGCGCGGGCCCGGCGGGTGGCCTGGACCGCCGGTCTGGTGTCGGCAGTCAATCTCGGCGTGATCGGCGCGGTGGTGTGCGTCGCGCCCGACCTCTGGGCCGGTCTGTTCACCGCCGACCCGGCGGTGCTCGGCCCGGCGCGGGAGTACCTGCGGCTGGCCGGCCCCGCGTTCCCGTTCTTCGGGCTGGGCCTCACCCTGTACTTCGCCTCGCAGGGCTCGGGCAAGGTGCTCGGGCCGGTGCTCACCTCCACGCTGCGGCTGGTGCTGGTGGCCGGCGCCGGGGCGTGGCTGGCCACGCACAGCGGCGCGCCAGCCGACTATTTCGCGCTGGTGGCGATCGCCATGGTGGTCTACGGCCTGTCCACCGCCCTGGCGGTGCGGCTCACCCGCTGGGGCAAGCCCGCCGCGGGCTGAACCGGCCTCAGCCGGGGTGATGCACCGGCGGCTGCCCCCACACCGGCGTGGGCAGGCCCTCCAGGCGGGCCTTGAGCTGCAGGCCGAGCAGCAGCGAGTAGAAGCGCGACTGCTGCAGGTTGCCGCCGTGGAACCACAGGCCGCGCTGCGCGGTGGGCTTCCAGAGGTTGCGCAGCTCCCCTTCCCAGGGCCCGGGGTCGAGCGTGGTGCCCGAGCCCATGCCCCAGCACAGGCCCACCCGTTGCGCCATGGCGGGCGAGACCAGCCGCGACAGCCACTCGTTCATCGGCCCGTAGCCGGTGGCGTAGACGATCAGATCGGCGGGCAGTTCGCTGCCGTCGGTGAGACGCACCGACTGCTCACCGATCTCGGCCACGCTCACCGGACTGCGCAGGGCGACGCTGCCATTGGCGATGAGCTCGGACGCGCCGACATCGATGTAGTAGCCGGAGCCGCGGCGCAGGTACTTCAGGGACAGGCCGGTGCCATCCTCGCCGAAATCGAGCAGGAAGCCCGCCGCCCGCAGCCGATCGTAGAAGGGTGCGTCGATGCGGGCGACCTGCTCGTAGACCGACTTCTGCAGTCGCTCCATCAGGCGGAAAGGCATCGAGGCCAGGGTGAGGTCGGCGCGCTCGGTGGTGATGCCCGCCTTGAGCGCCTGCTCGGAGAAGAGCCGCCCCCAGCCGATGTTCATGAGCGTCTCGGAGCGCACCACCAGCGTGGACGAGCGCTGCAGCATGGTGACCTCGGCGCCGTGCTCCCAGAGATCGGCGCAGATGTCGTGGGCGGAGTTGTTCGACCCCACCACCACGCAGCGCCGGCCGCGCCAGGCCTCGCCGCTCTGGTACTCGCTCGAGTGCACCTGCACGCCGCGGAAGCGCTCGGCGCCGGGAAACACCGGCCGGCGCGGCATGCCCGACAGGCCGGTGGCCAGCACCAGCTCGCGCGGCCTGAGCTGCATCGGCCGGCCGTTCCGGCGCACCTCCACCCGCCAGCCATCGGCGGCCTCGTCACGCGCGGCGCTCAGGCACTCGGTGCTGCCCCAGTAGTCGAGCTCCATCACCCGGCTGTACATCTCCAGCCAGTCGCCCATCTTGTCCTTGGGCGTGAAGATCGGCCAGTGGTCGGGGAAGGGCAGATAGGGCAGGTGGTCGTACCAGACCGGATCGTGCAGGCACAGCGAGCGGTAGCGGGAGCGCCAGGCGTCGCCCGGTCTGGGCAGCCGGTCGATGACCAGCGCCGAGACGCCCAGGCGCTTGAGGCGCGCCGCCAGGCCGATGCCGCCCTGCCCGCCGCCCACGATCAGCACCTGCGGCTGCTCGGTGACGCCCAGCGCCTCGGCGCGCGCCTCGCGCAGTTCGCTCCAGCTGCGTCGGCCGCGCTGCACCCCGTGCTCGACGCCGCGAGGCCGGGTCTCGCCATGCGCCTCCTCGAAGCCCTTGAGCTCGGCCAGGGTGGTGAGCAGGGTGAATCCCCTGCCCTCGCGCAGCCGGAGGTGGCCGCGGCCCCGGCCCGCTGCGGTCTCGAACACCAGCCAGGCCTCGATCTGGCCGTCGCGCTCGGAGGCCTCGCCTTCTACCTGCCAGCCGCGCGGCGCCACGCCCGGCAGCACTGCCGAGAGCATGGCGGCAATGGCGGCCGGGCCTTCAACGGTGCAGATGTTCCAGGTGAAGGCGACCATGTCGCGCCACCAGCACTCCGGGCCGAAGAGCGCGGCGGCTCCCGCGGCATCGCCGCGCGACAGGGCCTCGTCAAGGCGGGCAAGCCAGTGCCTGGCGGCGTCGGTGGCGGACAGGGCGGACATCGGCGGTCTCCGGATCAGCAGGTCGGGCAGCCACGATAGCAAGACTTGCCCGGCAGGGCCGCTAGCCCCGGCGCTGCCGCACCGCCATCACCACCCCGGTACCCACGATCAGTGCCATGCCGCTCAGCGCGATGGCGTCGGGCATGGCGCCGAAGACCAGCAGGCCGAGCGTGAGCGAGATCACGATGTGGCCGTAGGCGAAGGGCGCCAGCAGCGAGGCCGGCGCGAGCTTCAGGGCCTGGACCAGCAGCAGGTGGCCGAAGCCGCCCAGCGCGCCCACCCCCACCATCAGCGCAATGTCGAGCGGCCGCTCGGGCATCTGCCAGACCCAGGGCAGCGGCACGGACAGCAGGAGCGTGGCGGCCAGCGCGCCATAGAACTGGGTGACCCGGCCGTCGTCGATGGTGGAGAGGCGCCGCGTGAGGATCTGGTAGGCCGCGTAGCACAGGGCGCTGCCCAGCGGCAGCAGCGCCGCCCAGGTGAACACCGCGCCGCCGGGCCGCACGATCAGCAGCACCCCGATGAAGCTGACCATCAGCGCCCACGCCGTGCCCGGCGGCGCACGTTCGCCGAGCAGGCGCACCGCCAGCATGGCCACCAGGATCGGGCCGATGGAAGTGAGCGCGGCGGCCTCGGCCAGCGGCAGGAAGGGCAGCCCGGCGAAGAAGCACACCGAACTCACGCCGAGGATGGCGCCCCGCAGCCACTGCAGCCCGGGGCGATGGGTGCGCAGCAGGCCCGCGCCGAGCCCCGGACCCATGAACACCAGCAGCAGCAGCATGTTGAAGAAGTAGCGCGCCCAGACGATCACGCCCACCGGATTGCGCGAGGCGAGCACCTTGACGACAGCTTCCATCACCGCGAAGCAGCTCACCGCGCAGATCAGCAGGGCGATGCCGCGCACCGGATGCGCGGCGTGGGAGGCGTGGGCGGACCCGCCGGGCCGGGACTGCGGCGGACTCACCCGGGGAACACGCCGGTGGACAGATAGCGGTCGCCGCGATCGCAGACGATGAAGACGATGGTGGCGTTGCTCACCGATTCGGCCAGGCGCAGGGCGATGCAGCAGGCGCCCGCCGCCGAGATGCCGCAGAAGATGCCCTCCTCGGCGGCCAGGCGCCGGGCCATGGCCTCGGCATCGGCCTGGGACACGAAGGCCACCTCGTCGACGATGGCGTGCTGGTAGATGCGCGGCAGGTATTCCTGCGGCCACTTGCGGATGCCCGGGATCGACGAGCCCTCGGCGGGCTGCGCGCCGATGATCCGCACCGCGGGATTGCGCTCCTTGAGGTAGCGCGACACGCCGGTGATGGTGCCGGTGGTGCCCATGGCCGACACGAAGTGCGTCACCTGGCCGTGGGTGCCCTCCCAGATTTCGGGACCGGTGGTCTCGTAGTGCGAGGCCCAGTTGTCGTCGTTGGCGAACTGGTCGAGCACCCGCCCGCGCCCCTCGGCCTGCATGCGATCGGCCAGATCGCGGGCGCCTTCCATGCCCTGCTCGCGGCTGACCAGCACGAGTTCGGCGCCGTAGGCCTTCATCGACTGGCGCCGCTCGACGGAAAGGTTGTCGGGCATGATCAGCACCATGCGGTAGCCCTTGATGGCCGCCGCCATCGCGAGCGCGATGCCGGTGTTGCCCGAAGTGGCTTCGATCAGGGTGTCGCCGGGGCGGATGTCACCGCGGGCCTCGGCGCGGGCGATCATGGCCATGGCCGGCCGGTCCTTCACCGAGCCGGCGGGGTTGTTGCCCTCGAGCTTGCCGAGGATGACATTGCCGCGGGCGGCGTTGCCGGCGCCGGGCAGCCGCTGCAGGCGCACGAGGGGCGTGCGGCCGATGGTCTGCTCGATGGTGGGATAGTCGGGGCGGGACATGCTCGGGCTCTCCTGGGGCGTGGCGCGCGCGGCGCACGACCCTGCGTGGGGACTCGATTATCGCGGCTGGTGAAAGAGCCTGCCGCGGTGGGGTCAATGCGCGCGCGGCTGCTCGGCGGGCAGCAGCGTGACGCCGGCGAGTCCGGCCGCGAGAATGGCCGAGCGCAGGGCCTCGACCGCGGCCGGCCGCGGAAATCGCTTGCGCCAGGCGAGCGACACCCGTCGCGAGGGCACCGGCGCCTCGAAGGGCAGACAGCGCAGCAGCGACTCGGGCCCGTCGTCGCCGCGGGCCATCGCCGGCAGCACCGTGATGCCGAAACCCGAGGCCACCATGTGGCGGATGGTCTCGAGCGAAGACCCCTCGAAGCTGCGCTGCAGCCCGCCGCCGGACTGCGAAAAACGCGAGACCTCGGGGCAGACCTCGAGCACATGGTCGCGCAGGCAGTGGCCGATGCCCATGAGCAGCATGGTCTCGGACTTCAGTTCGCGCGCCCGGATCGCCGGGCGGCCGGCCCAGGGATGCGTCCGCGGCACCGCCACCAGGAAGGGCTCGTCGTAGACCGCCTGGGTGACCAGCCCCTGATCCGGAAAGGGGTCGGCGAGGATGGCCACATCGATGTCGCCCTGACGCAGCAGCTCAAGCAGCTTGACGGTGTAGTTCTCCTGCAGCACCAGCGGCATCTTCGGCGCGTCGGCGATGGCCTGACGCACCAGCCGCGGCAGCAGGTAGGGACCGATGGTGTGGATGACCCCGACCCGCAAGGGCCCGCTGGCAGGGTCGGCCCCCTCGCGGGCGATCTCGCGCAGGGTATTGGCCTGTTCCAGCACCAGCCCGGCCTGGGCGACCACCCGCTCGCCGACCGGGGTGAGCGTGATCTCGCCGTGGCTGCGCTCGAAGATCCGCACGCCGAGTTCCTCCTCGAGCTTGCGGATGGCCAGCGACAGGGTGGGCTGGCTGACGAAGCAGGCGTCGGCGGCCCGCCCGAAGTGGCGCTCCCTCGCCACGGCGACGATGTACTTGAGTTCGGTCAGGGTCATGGCAAGCCCGCGATCATACCAAGCGGCCCGGCGGCCGCTCGCGCGGCTTGCGGCATACTCGGCGGGGCGCCGCCCCATGCGCCGGCTCACCGTCATGACCGCTGCCGACCCCGCCCCGACTGCCGCCGACCACGCCCGGACGCCCGTACTCATCGGCCTCGACTGGGGCACCAGCGCCCTGCGCGCCTGGCTCTTCGACGCCGCCGGCACCGCGCTGGCGCGGCTCACCGGCGGGCCCGGCGTGATGGCAGTCCCGCCAGACGGCTTTCGCGCGGCCTTCGAGGCCTTCTGCGCGCCCTGGCTGGCGGCGCATCCCGGGCTGCCGGTGCTGGCCGCGGGCATGGTCGGCTCGCGCCAGGGCTGGCGCGAGGCGCCCTATGCGCACGCGCCGGCCGGCTTCGGCGAGATCGCCGCCGGACTCATCGCCCTCGATGACGACGCCGGGCGGGTGCTGCGCCTGGTGCCTGGCGTGCGGGCGGAAGGGCGGCAGGGCAGCATCGATGTGATGCGCGGCGAAGAGACCCAGGTCTTCGGCGCCCTGGCCGCGCGCTCGGTGCTGCAGTCTGCCGATGCCGCCCACCGCGACGGCCTGTTCGTGCTGCCCGGCACCCACAGCAAGTGGGTGGAGATGCGCGCCGGCCGCATCGTGGCCCTGCGCACCTACCTCACCGGCGAGACCTGGGCGGTGCTGCGCCAGCACTCCATCCTCGGACGGCTCGCCGCCGATCCGCCCGCCGACGACGCCAGCGCCCAGGCCGGCGCGGCCGAGGCCTTCGACCGCGGGGTGCGACTGGGGCTGGCCTCCCCCGGCGAACTGCTTCATCTGCTCTTCCTGGTGCGCACCGAGGGACTGTTCGACCGCCTTCGCCCGACCCAGACCCCGGCCTTCCTGTCGGGTCTGCTCACCGGCGCCGAGGTCGCCGACGCGCTCGTCTGGTCAGGTCGCGAGATGGCGCCCACCCTCATCGGCGACGACGCCCAGGCGGCGCGCTACGCCCGGGCGCTGGCGCTTGCCGGCGTCATCGGCCGCGCCGCGCCGGCCGACTGCACCGCCCAGGGCCTGTTCGCCATCGCCCGCGCCGCCGGCCTCGCGCCCCATCCTCCCGCTTCCTCCTCTCGCTGACCGACCTGCCATGAACACCCTGCCCTCGCTCCTGATCATCGGCACTGGCGGCACCATCGCCGGCGCCGGCGCCTCACCCGAACTCAGCACCCGTTACCAGGCCGCGCAGGTGCCGGTGCAGGCGGTTGCCGCCGCGGTGCCGGGCCTCGAGGCCCGCGCCAGCCTGCGCTTCGCCCAGCCGGTGCAGAAGGCCAGCTACGAGATCGACTCGGCCGACTGGCAGGCGATCCGCGCCGCGGTGCTCGCCGGCCTGGCCGACCCCGCGCTGGCTGGCGTGGTGATCACCCACGGCACCGACACGCTCGAGGAGACCGCGTTCTGGCTGCACCACAGCGTGGCCGACCCGCGGCCGGTGGTGCTCACCGGCGCGATGCGCCCGGGCACCGCCCACTCGCCCGACGGGCCGGCCAATGTCTTCAACGCGGCGATGGTCGCCCTCAGCGCCCAGGCCCGCAACCGCGGCACGCTGGTGGTGATGAACGAGCGCATCCACGGCGCGGCCTTCGTGGGCAAGCGCCACTTCGCCAGCGTGCAGGCCTTCGACAGCGGCAGCGCCGGCGAACTCGGCAGCGTGGCCGACGGCGTGGCGGTATTTCACGGCGACGCCGATCCCCGGGCCGCGCGCCGCGCGGTGCTCGCCCCGCCCGCCGGACAGGCGCTGCCGCGGGTGCCGATCCTCAGCGGTCACGCCGGGCTCGATGCGCTCACCCTGCAGGCGGTGATCGACACCCGCCCCGACGGCCTGGTGCTGGCCGGCACCGGCAACGGCAATCTGCCGGCGGCCCTGCGGCCGCTGATCGGCTCGGCGATCGGCCGCGGCGTCGCGGTGGTGCGCGCCTCGCGCGGGCTGGAGGGAACGATCACCCGCGACAGCCCGATGTTCGACGACAGCGGTCTGGGCACGATCACCGCGGGCCGGCTGCCGCCGGCCAAGGCCCGGGTGCTGCTGATGCTGATGCTGGCCTGCGGCGTGCCGGCGCAGCAGCGTCAGGCCCTGTTCGACGCGGCCTGAGGCACGGCCAGCGCGCCGGCCTCCATCCCGCGCCCGGCTGCGGGCCTTCAGGCCTGCGCGAAGGCGCCGCGACCGGCGAGCCAGCGCGCCACGATCGGCGCGGCCCGCTCGGGTTGCGCGGCCAGCGGGCCCGCCGCCAGATCCCGGGCGCATTCCACCAGCTCGGCATCCCGGTCGAGGTCGGCGTGGCGCAGCATCGGCAGGCCCGACTGCCGCGCGCCGAGCAGTTCGCCCGGGCCCCGCAGCTGCAGGTCGCGGCGGGCGATCTCGAACCCGTCCTGGCTCTCGAAGATGATCCGCAGGCGCTCGCGCGCGATGTCGCCGAGCGGGTTGCGGTAAAGCAGCACGCACACGCTGTCGGCGCTGCCGCGCCCGACCCGGCCGCGCAGCTGATGCAGCTGCGCCAGGCCGAAGCGCTCGGCGTGCTCGATCACCATCAGCGAGGCGTTGGGCACATCGACCCCCACCTCGATCACGGTGGTGGCCACCAGCACGCGCAGCTCGCCGGCGGCGAAAGCCGCCATGGTGGCCGCCTTCTCGGCGGGCGGGAGCCGGCCGTGGACCAGCCCCACCGGCCAGGGCGAGAGCGCGGCCGACAGCATGGCATGGGCGTCGATCGCGGTCTGGAGGTCGAGCGCCTCGCTCTCCTCGATCAGCGGGCACACCCAGTAGACCTGCCGGCCCTGTTGCAGCTCATCACGGATGCGCGCGATGACCTGCTCACGCTTGCTGTCGGCAAACACCTTGGTGACGATGGGCGTGCGCCCGGGCGGCAGCTCGTCGATGGTGCTGACGGCCAGGTCCGCAAAGTAGGTCATGGCCAGGGTGCGCGGGATGGGCGTTGCGCTCATGGTCAGGAGGTGGGGTTCCAGGCGGGCGGCTGAAGAGGTCGCTCCTGGGCTTTGTGCGCCGGCCTGCGTGTTGGCACGCTCCACCCCTGTGCCGTGCTGCGGCGCCTGCAGGGCACCACCTGTCGTCTCCACCAGTTTGTGCCGCAGCTCCAGCCGCTGCGCCACGCCAAAGCGGTGCTGCTCATCCACCACCGCCAGCCCCAGCCGCGAGAAGACCACGTCGTCCTGGATCACCGCGTGTGTGCCCACCACCAGCCCCGCCTCGCCCGAGGCGATCTGCGCCAGCATGGCTTTGCGGGCCTTGCCCTTGCGGCTGCCGGTGAGCCAGGCCACGGTGACGCCCAGCGGCTGCAGCCACTGCACCAGCTTGTGGAAGTGCTGCTCGGCCAGGATCTCGGTGGGCGCCATCAGCGCGCACTGCCAGCCGGCATCGATGGCGCGGGCGGCAGCGAGTGCGGCCACCACGGTCTTGCCCGAGCCCACATCGCCCTGCAGCAGCCGGTGCATGGGGATGGGCCGGGCCAGATCGGCATCGATCTCGGCGCACACGCGCGCCTGCGCCGCTGTCAGTGCAAAGGGCAGCGCCGTGCGCAGCCGGGCGTGCAGGCTGGCGGGCCCTGTCGCTGCGGCCATCACGGGTGCGTGCAGCCGCTCCCGCGCGGCCACGGCCTGCGCCTGGGCCAGCTGCTGGGCCAGCAGCTCGTCGAACTTCAGGCGCTGCCAGGCCGGGTGGCTGCGGTCTTCCAATGTGGACAGCGGCAGCCCGGGCGGGGGCTGGTGCAGCAGCCGAACGGCTTCCTTCAGCGGGGGCAGCCCGGCCGGTATGGCGGCGGGCGGCAGCACCTCGTCCAGCGGCGCACGTGCCATTGCGGAAGTGATGGCCTTGCGCAGGTAGACCTGGGGCAGCTGGGCGCTGCTGGGGTACACCGGTGTGAGGGAGGCCGGCAGTGGGGCGCCCGGCTCCACGGCCTTGAAGGTCGGGTGCACCATCTCACGCCCCAGAAACCCGCCACGCACTTCACCTCGCACGCGCACGCGCTGGCCGCGCGCCAGCACCTTCTGGTGCGAAGGGTAGAAGTTGAGGAAGCGCAGCGTGATCTCGCCGCTGTCGTCCGCCAGCCGCACCACCAGTTGGCGCCGGCTGCGCAGCTCCACCTGCGCCTCGCGCACGACGCCTTCCACCTGGGCCGTCTGCCCGTCGCGGGTGTGGGCAATGGGATGCAGCTGCGTCTCGTCCTCGTAGCGCAGCGGCAGGTGCAGTGCCAAGTCGATGTCGCGCAGCAGGCCAAGCCGTTCCATCGCCTTCTGAGGCGCTGACTTGGCTCGGGGCGCGTCGGGCATGCGGCCATTGTCGGCCGCACGCCTGGCCACGGGCGCGGCCCTCAGTCGTGCACGATGTTGCGGTCCTTGATGATCTGGGCAAAGCGCCGGGCGTCGGCCTTGGTGAGTGCGCCGAACTCGGCCGCCGACATGGGCGTGGGTTCGGCGCCGATGCCGCGGATGGCTTCCACCGCCGCCGGCAGCATCAGGGCGCGGTTGATCTCCCGGTTCATGCGCTCGATGATGGCCGCGGGCGTGCCCGCGGGGGCCCAGAAGCCGTGCGTGGTGCCGGCGTCGAAGCCCTTGAGGCCGAGCTCCTCGAGCGTGGGCGCATCGGGAAACATCGACAGCCGCTTGGGCGAGGTCACGGCCAGCAGCCGCAGCCGGCCCGAGCGCACGTGCGAGAAGGCGATGCCCGGGTCCATCAGGTAGTCCAGGTTGCCCGCCAGCA